>CALLHT010000136.1 GCA_938009335.1 uncultured Rhizobiaceae group bacterium | reverse complement strand
AGCGGAGGTTGCGCGATGTAGAGATGGCCTTGCTCGATCAGTTCCGGCATCTGGCGGAAGAAGAACGTCAGCAGAAGTGTGCGAATATGTGCGCCGTCCACATCCGCGTCCGTCATGATGATGATACGGTGATAGCGCAATTTCTCGATGTTGAATTCGTCTTTACCGATGCCGGTGCCAAGGGCAGTGATCAGCGTGCCGATCTCCTGACTTGAGAGCATCTTGTCAAAGCGGGCACGTTCCACGTTCAGAATTTTGCCGCGAAGCGGGAGCACTGCCTGGTTTGCGCGATTACGGCCCTGTTTGGCAGAACCGCCGGCTGAATCGCCCTCCACCAGAAATACTTCTGATTTTGCAGGATCACGTTCCTGACAATCCGACAGTTTGCCGGGAAGGGAGGCGATATCAAGCGCGCCTTTGCGGCGGGTGAGTTCGCGTGCCTTGCGCGCCGCTTCACGAGCAGCTGCAGCTTCCACCACTTTTGTGATCACCATTTTGGCTTCGTTCGGATTTTCTTCCAGCCAACCGTTCAGGCTTTCATTCACGAGGCTTTCAACAACGGGACGCACCTCGGAGGATACCAGCTTGTCCTTGGTTTGAGACGAGAATTTCGGGTCCGGCACCTTAACAGACAAGACGCACGTCAAACCTTCACGGCAATCATCGCCTGATAGCGAGACTTTTTCTTTCTTCAAAATACCCGAGCTTTCCGCATAGCCGTTGACCTGCCGGGTCAAGGCGCCTCTAAAGCCGGCCAAGTGTGTGCCGCCATCGCGCTGAGGAATGTTATTGGTGAAGCAAAGCACGTTTTCGTGGTATGAATCGTTCCACCACAGCGCGACTTCGACTGTGATGCCGTCTTTCTCGGACATGAGATAAATCGGCGTATCGATAAGCGCGTTCTTTGTGCGGTCGAGATATTTGACAAACTCTTCCAGCCCGCCCTCATAGTAAAGCTCTTCGGTTTGCTCTTCTGCGCTGCGCTTATCGGTCAGGATAATCCGTGTGCCCGAATTGAGGAACGCCAGCTCGCGAAGGCGTTTCTCCAGCGTTTTAAAATCAAACTCCACCATGGTGAACGTTTCTTCAGAAGGCAGAAAGGTAACTTCCGTGCCGGAGTAATCCCCCGCATCGCCAGTTACCTTCAGCGGGCCATCAGAAACACCATGCGTGAAAGAAACCTCGTGCCATTTGCCATCACGTGCAATCCGCAGATTGAGCGAAACAGAAAGCGCATTCACAACCGACACGCCCACACCATGAAGCCCGCCTGAGACCTTGTAGGAATTCTGGTCAAACTTTCCGCCCGCATGAAGCTGCGTCATGATCACTTCGGCAGCGGAAATACCTTCTTCGCTGTGGATTTCAACCGGAATGCCACGGCCATTGTCCGTTACGGTAACCGATCCTTCCGGATTCAGCGTCACGGTCACCCGGTCAGCATGGCCTGCGAGAACTTCGTCAATTCCGTTATCAACGACCTCATAAACCATGTGATGAAGGCCGGAACCGTCATCGGTATCACCGATATACATGCCCGGGCGTTTTCGCACCGCATCAAGGCCTTTAAGTACCTTGATGGAATCCGCGCCATATTCATCCGGATTGCCGTTATTTTCCTCTGGAATTTCAGGAGTTTCGGTCATGTGTCGCCTAACTTATAAGCGGTGATGACACCGCTTGCGAATCGAAAAAAATATTACACTCTATATATAGGCTTTTTCAGCGGTTTTTCCAACTTGTACGCGAAGCAATTCAAAGCCTGTGGACGCTTTGCGCAGCCTTCCGCGCCTGCGCCAGTTTGACCATGGAAACCTGTGGGCCCAAACCCTATATTTATTACATCATGGATACCAAACCTGCTCCCTTTATTCCTCCTGCTCCCATTCCCCGGACGACCCCGCCCGGGCTCCTCAAGATGTTCTGGATTGTGTACAATAATCCAATTGAACTTTGGGGCGCACATTCCTATCGCGAGCCTTATGTTTATGTGCCTTCCGGGATCGGCGGCCCGCTACTGGTGGCAAATGATCCGAAGCTAATCCGGCATATTCTGGTTGAGAAAAACAAATCCTTCAAACTTGCAAAGACCCGGCAAATCGTGCTGCGACCGATCCTACAAGATGGATTGCTGACAGCCGAGAACCCGGTCTGGAAACGTTCGCGCAAGGCGATGGCGCCAGTCTTTACACCAAAACATATTCACGGGTTTGCTAACGCCATGCAGCGTGTGACTGAGGAGTATGTTGAAAAGTATGCTGCGGATGAAAACCGTCACGATCTTGCCAAGGATATGACAGAGCTGACCTTCAATGTGCTTGCAGAAACACTTTTCAGCAACGAGATTGAAGGCGATCAGAAGGAATTCGAACACAAAATCGAACGCCTGTTTGAAACGGTTGGGCGGGTTGACCCTTTGGACATCATCAATACGCCTGAATGGGTGCCTCGCCTCAAACACTTTACCGGACGCGGAATCCTCAAATACTTCCGGAAAATGGTGCGTAAAACCATTGAGGCCCGTGTTGAGAAAATCGAAAAAGGGGAAACGCCACCTGACGATTTTCTGACACTTCTCTTGCGCGCTGAAGGTGAAGATGGCCTGAGCCGGGAAGAAATCGAAGATAACGTGATCACCTTTATTGGTGCAGGGCACGAAACAACAGCGCGCGCGCTGGGATGGACGCTGTATCTTCTGGCCAAGGCGCCGCATGAGCGCGCCAAGGTGGAGGAAGAAGCAAAACGAATAACAGCAGAATTCTCCAACCCGCTCGATTGGGTGGATCGAATGCCATATACGCGTGCAGCCTTTGAAGAAGCAATGCGGCTTTATCCGCCAGCTCCTGTTATTAGTCGTGAGGCGCTTGAGGACATTGAGTGGGAAGACACGGTGATCACTAAAGGTTCGCAATGTCTCGTATTGCCATGGACCTTGCATCGGCACGAAGTCTATTGGGATCAGCCTAATGCGTTTATGCCTTCGCGCTTTCTGCCGGAGAACCGCGACAAGATTGATCGTTATCAGTATCTGCCGTTTGGTGCAGGGCCGCGTGTGTGCATAGGCCAGAGCTTTGCTATTCAAGAGGCGATTATCATCCTTGGCGTGATGTTATCCCGCTTTCGGTTTGATATGGTCCAAGGACAAAATGAACCTTGGCCAGTACAAAAACTAACCACGCAGCCAGATGGTGGCTTGCACATGGTTGCAACCCCGTTATAAGAGGGCAATCTCCTCCTCCCAACTGAGAGTTTTCCAATGCGTATTGATGCAATCAAGATCGGCGATAATCCGCCGGAAGATATTAATGTAATCGTAGAAGTGCCATATGGCGGTGAGCCGGTGAAATACGAAATGGATAAAGATGCGGGCACGATGATTGTTGACCGTATTCTTTACACATCGATGCGGTACCCGGGAAACTACGGTTTTGTGCCACACACGTTGTCTGATGACGGCGACCCGATTGATGTTTTGATTGCAAACAAGCGCCCGCTCATTCCGGGTTCTGTGATAAACTGCAAGCCTGTTGGCATTCTGCACATGACAGACGAAGCGGGGGGTGATGAAAAACTGGTCGCCGTTCCTTCAGCACATATCTCGGCGATGTACAAAGACGTCCATACGCTTGAGGATCTTCCAAAGCTGTTGGTCGATCAGATTGCACACTTCTTTGAGCGTTACAAAGACCTCGAAGATGGCAAGTGGGTGAAGATTGACCGCTGGGGTGATGCAGATGAGGCCAAAGAAGCCATTCGCAAAGCGATAAAACAGGCCTAGGTTTAAGTCTCAAAATTCCCATCCTTGCACCAAGTATCCAATTTTTTATGAGTCCAGTTAAAAATTGATACATGGTCGCAATTGACAAACGCTAGTCGCACATTGCAGTGTACGCCCTATAAAAAATGTAACCGTTTACATTTCGAGTTTTAGGGGAGGAATATGGCGCAACAGGATGGCAAACCAGTCGTCGAAGTAAATGGCGTTTGGAAGATATTCGGCGATCGTGCAGATGAAGCGCTAGCCGCAGTCAAAAGTGAAGGAATAGGCAAGCCCGAAGTCCTTGAGAGATTTGGTTGCGTTGTTGGTGTGAAGGATGCGACCTTCTCGGTGAGTGAAGGTGAAATTTTCTGTATTATGGGCCTTTCGGGTTCCGGAAAGTCTACACTTGTTCGCCACATAAACCGTCTTATTGAGCCAACTGCCGGTGAAATTCTGATCAACGGAACGAGTGTGGGAGGCCTAAATGCCGAAGAACTTCGTGTCATGCGCGCGGACCGTATCGGCATGGTTTTCCAAAACATGGCGCTGCTCCCGCACCGAACTGTTGCGGACAATGTGACCCTTTCCATGGAATTGCGGAATGTGGATGCATTTACTCGTGCGCAAGCTGCTGAACGCGTGATTGAACGGGTATCTCTCGAAGGATACGGCAACCGTTATCCGTCGGAACTCTCCGGCGGCATGCAGCAGCGTGTTGGCCTTGCCCGTGCTTTGGCTGCTGATCCTGAAATTCTATTGATGGATGAACCGTTCTCAGCGCTTGATCCGCTAATTCGTCGTGGTCTGCAGGACGAGTTTCTTGCTCTCTCTCGCGATATGAAAAAGACAACGCTCTTTATCACACACGATTTGGATGAGGCAATCCGCATGGGTTCGCGTATCGCAATCATGAAAGACGGTGAAATCGTCCAGATCGGTACTCCAGAAGATATCGTCACTAAACCTGCAGATGAGTATGTGGAAAAATTCGTCGCCGGTATTTCAAAACTGAAACTGATCTTTGCGCACACGGTAATGATCCCGGTTGCGAAGTATGAGAAAGAAAACAA
>CALLHT010000135.1 GCA_938009335.1 uncultured Rhizobiaceae group bacterium | reverse complement strand
ATCACGAATGGCGTTTTCTACAATCTTTTGCGCTTCAACCGTTGCGAGCTTATCTTTGGTCTGACCCACAAATTCAGGCTCTCGGATGAAGACAGAAATCATCGCTGCAGCAGAGGTCATCACATCATCGGTTGTAATGATCGAGCCCTTTTTGTTGCCGACCATTTCCGCATACGCCTTCAGCCCACGGGTGAGGGCAATCCTAAATCCCGCTTCGTGTGTGCCACCTTCCGGCGTTGGGACAGTGTTACAATAAGAATTTACGAAGCCATCATCGCCGAACCAGGTTACCGCCCATTCGAGTGAGCCGTGACCCGATGTTTTGTCAGACTTGCCGGCAAAGGGTTCAGTTGTAACCTTATGTGCTTTGCCTAAAGAGGCTTCCAGATAGTCATTCAAGCCGCCGGGGAAGTGGAATACGGCCTTTTCTGTTACATCTTCAGCGCCTTCCTTGATAAGGGAAGGATCGCAAGACCAGCGAATTTCTACGCCACCGAACAAATAGGCCTTAGAACGCGCCATTTTGTAGAGCCGCGCGGGATTGAATTTGGCACCCTTGCCGAAGATCTCTTCGTCCGGCTTGAAAGACACTTTAGTGCCGCGGCGGTTGTGAACTTCACCAGCGTTTTTGATTTTCCCCTGCACAAGGCCCTGACGAAACTCTTGCACATAAAGCTGACGGTTGCGGGCAACTTCCACAACTAGGTGTTCAGACAAAGCGTTTACAACCGAAACACCCACACCGTGAAGGCCGCCGGAGGTTTCGTAGGCACCAGAGTCAAACTTTCCGCCCGCGTGAAGGGTGGTCATAATCACTTCTAGGGCGGATTTGTCTTTAAATTTCGGGTGGGGATCGACCGGGATGCCGCGGCCATTATCCGTAACGGTTAGATACCCATCTGCGCCAAGTTCAACCTCGATCCAGTTGGCGTGGCCTGCAACGGCTTCGTCCATTGAGTTATCGATGACTTCTGCGAACAGGTGATGAAGCGCTTTGTCGTCGGTGCCACCAATATACATGCCCGGGCGACGGCGCACAGGTTCGAGCCCCTCAAGAACCTCTATGTCCTCAGCGGAGTAGTCTTCTTTAACGCCTTTCTTTGCAGCCTTTTTTGGGGTTGAGCTTGCAGTTGCCTCCGCCTTTGGAGAGGCCGGTTCGGGCATCGAAAAGAGGTCGTTGGAATCGTCCATGTTCCCAGGTCCGCATCGTTAAAAGAATCACTTGAATAAATTACCCTGCTTGGGCTGGAAAATCGACCACAGACTGGCGTAATGTCTTGCGGACTAACAAATGAAAGCAAATGCATGTCCCATAATTTGCCGTTTACGCAAATCGTTGCCAGCCTTCCCCACACCGTACCGTTTGTTGGGCCGGAGGCACAAGAACGAAATACCGGTATACAATTCAGAGCGAGACTTGGGGCAAATGAGAGCTGTTTTGGTCCATCTCCCAGGGCAATCGCTGCGATGCAGGCAGCGGGTGCTGAAAGTTGGCAATATGGGGATCCCGAAAACCATGATCTTCGGGTTGCAGTCGCTGCTCACCATGGTGTCAAACCAGAGAACGTGATGATCGGTGAGGGGATTGATGGTCTTCTAGGGTGTATGGCTCATATGTTTGTTGAGCCGGGTGTGAACGTCATCACGTCACTGGGGTCCTATCCAACATTCAATTTCCATATCAAATCGCGTGGTGGGAACTTGCATCTGCTTCCTTACGTGGATGATCACGAAGATCCTGAGACACTTTTGGCAAAGGCAAAAGAAACCAATGCCGCCATTTTGTATGTGTCAAATCCCAATAACCCAATGGGAACATGGCACAATGGTAACGTGATGGAGGATATGATCGCAAATCTTCCAAGTGGTACAATTCTCGCTCTCGATGAAGCGTATATAGAATGCGCTCCAGATGGTGTGGCGCCGCGTATTGATGTTTCAAATCCGCAAGTCTTACGGTTTCGCACATTCTCCAAGGCTTATGGTTTGGCTGGTATGAGGGTAGGCTACGTTTTGGGCCATGAAGACGTCATATCTGCTTTTGATAAAGTCCGAAATCACTATGGGATGAATCGAACCGGCCAAATTGGCGCTTTGGAAGCGCTTAAAGATCGTGCCTATCTGGCGGATGTGAGCGCAAAATTTGAGTCGGGTAGGGCCAGAATTTCAGAAATTGCCGATTCGAACGGTTTGAAAACGATTCCTTCTGTTACCAATTTTGTTGCAATTGATTGCGGCAGAGATAGCGCTTTCGCAAAGAACATTTTGGCCAGACTGCTCGAAAAAGGAATCTTCATCCGCATGCCAGGAGTGGAACCGCAGGCGCGATGTATCCGCATAAGTGTTGGCTTGGATTATGAGCTCAATCTTTTTGCGGAGGCATTTGAGGAAGTTCTGCGTGAGGTTGGGTAAAAAAAGAACGGGACCCCAGAGGATCCCGCTTCTTTTAATTATGTGTTTTGGTGCAGCTTAAATACTCAGTACCAAACTTCCCATTGCTGCTGCAATCATGACAACGGATACGATTGCGATTGTAGCGAATGAATGGTCTTCAGCTTCAATATCGTCTCTGATTTGATCTTCGGGGAATAACATTGTTTTTCTCCTTTCTTGCAATCAATATACGTCCGCTCAGAACGAAATTCTGTGTTGAACGGCACACATGTCTATCAAATGAGGGCGGATGTTAGCGCGAGTGCCAAAAAGCTGAGTGAGGTCGAAATCAACAGCACTTTAACAACTGCATGGTTATCGCTCATTACGCCCTGTCTTGCTTCAGTTGTTGAAATGGTCATATGCGAATCCTTTCGTTTGATGGGTTAAACATGGGGGGCTTCGCGAAATTCATCCAATCAATCGAATTCACACAGTTGCGACTGACTCGCGATCAAAGAAGTCGAATTTGAAGCATTTGGTGGATTAATGCTCCGATCCGGGAGCATTAATCTCATTTTGTATGGTTTTGATTACTTTGGTACGCAGAAATGGTCCAATCCATCGTAGCCTCGGAACGTCCCAGTAGAGGGATTAAAGCTGCGATAGCGGTTCTGACACCATTGTCTCCAGCCTGCAGTCCACGGCTCAAGCGTGCGTGGCTCGTTGAATGTGATCACTTCCGGGCCGCCGCGATTGACATCGTTGTAGTCATCAAGTGGTATCGCTCTGCCACCATTTGTATATCCTCCGCCATTGTAGCCAGACGGATCGTAATAATAACCGCGAGGCACATTCTGCTGTGGGGGTTGCTGGTAATAGGTCGGCTGATTTGAGCGATATTTATGCTTAGAGCTTTCACTTGCGATAATCGCACCTACTGCAAGGCCAATGATGCCAGCTGCGATGAGTTCGCCTTTCTTGTTCCGACGTTTCACCTGCGTGTGCTGTTGATGGCGTTGGTTATATTGAGCACGATAGTTTTTAGTGCCGTTATGGCCGCGGCCATAGCGATTATGGAAT
Source organism: uncultured Rhizobiaceae group bacterium (assembly GCA_938009335.1). GTDB lineage: Bacteria > Pseudomonadota > Alphaproteobacteria > Rhizobiales > Rhizobiaceae > JAALLB01. The sequence goes on along the minus strand of CALLHT010000135.1, from coordinate 31,918 downwards.
TGTCTGTGTTTGTGTTTGTTAAGATGATGACCTTGTCCATAATGCGCATTCGGATTGTATCTGTCATGCGCGGAAGCTGCACCAACCGGCAGAACGACTGCAGCAGAAATGATGCTGGCAGCCAAGAAAGATGTCGTTTTCTTTAATGCTGAGTTCTTGAACATGGCTATCTCCATTTGGGGCTTAATCAGATTGTTGTGCCATTTATGGCAAATTGAGACTGAATAATTTCTGGAAGGGTCGTTTAGCTTGTGTTCAGGAACGAAATAGCCATTGCTGAGTGGGGTTAGGGTGCTTATTTAAAGCTTAAGAACTCTTGATAGGGGGCCTTGATGGCTGATCAACCAGACATTCTTCGTATTTCATTGGCTCAACTCAATCCGACTCTCGGAGACATTGAGGGCAATGTTCAAAAAGCTGCAGATGCGCACAAAGATGCTTCGCGCATGCAGGCTGATCTGCTTCTTCTCAGTGAATTATTCATTTCCGGTTATCCGCCAGAAGATTTGGTTTTGAAGCCTGCATTCGTTTCAGCTTGCATGGAAGCGGTTGAAGGGCTGGCTGCTCTCACAAAAGATGGTGCGCCGGGCATCATTGTCGGCGCCCCATATCGAGATTCTGACGGTCTTTTTAATGCGATCGCAGTGCTTGATGATGGCAAGGTGCAAACTTGGCGTAAGAAGGTGGATCTCCCAAATTACGGAGTATTTGACGAAAAGCGTGTTTTCGATGCGGGTCCAATGCCGGGGCCGATAAATTTTCGAGGCGTGCGGATCGGTGTTCCGATTTGTGAAGATATCTGGGGCGATTTGGATGTTTGTGAAACACTTGCAGAAAGCGGTGCTGAGCTGTTGCTTGTCCCAAATGGTTCTCCGTATGTTAGCGAGAAAATGGATGTACGCCATCAAGTGGTCATTCGTCAGATCATCGAGAGTGGATTGCCAATTGCCTATCTCAATCAGCTGGGCGGCCAAGATGAGTTGATGTTTGATGGTGGCTCATTTGTGCTGAATGCTGACCATCATCTAGCGCTTCAAATGAACCAGTTTGAGAATAGCATTGTCACAACAACATGGCGCCGTGGTGATGATGGCTGGTCGTGTGAAGATGGTGTAAAGGCGAACTTGCCCGATGCAGACGAAGCCAATTGGCGTGCGTGCGTCATGGGTCTACGGGATTACGTGAACAAGAATGGTTTTGCAAACGTTGTGCTTGGCCTATCAGGAGGTATTGATTCTGCGATATGTGCTGCCATGGCAGTAGATGCTTTGGGTGAGGAGAGGGTGCGTTGCATCATGATGCCTTACGCCTACACGTCAGAAGAAAGTCTGAAAGATGCTGCAGACTGCGCAAAAGCGCTTGGCGTACGCTACGAGATTGTGCCCATTGAAAAGCCAGTAGTTGGCTTTACGAACGCTTTATCAGAGCTTTTTGAGGGAACCAATGAGGGCGTAACCGAAGAAAACCTGCAATCGCGAGCTCGGGGCGTCACACTGATGGCTGTTTCCAACAAGTTTGGCTCAATGGTCGTTACGACTGGAAATAAATCGGAAATGTCGGTTGGCTACGCCACACTCTATGGCGATATGAACGGGGGTTATAATCCGATCAAGGATCTCTATAAGATGCAGGTGTATAGACTTGCAGCGTGGCGCAATGAGAATGTCCCATCCGATTGCCTCGGTCCATCAGGTGAGGTCATTCCAAAGAATATTATAGACAAGGCGCCCTCTGCTGAACTGCGACCTGATCAAACAGATCAGGATTCGCTGCCGCCTTATCCGGTTCTTGATGATATTCTGGAGTGTCTGGTTGAGAAAGAAATGGCGGTTGAAGAGATTGTTTCCAAAGGTCACGACAAGGAAACCGTACTTCGCATTCAGCATCTTCTCTATATAGCTGAATACAAGCGACGCCAGTCTGCGCCCGGGGTTAAGATTACAGCGAAGCAATTCGGGCGGGACCGAAGGTATCCGATTACTAATCGTTTTCGGGATAAAGCTTGAAATTATAGAAAATCGGCCTGACTGTTTCCGCTTGTCTGATAGTGGGGCGCAATATCAGAAGCTTAGACAATCAGGCCGACGTGAACCGGTTCGTTGCTTATCGCAACGTGCCAACGAAGTAGGAGAAAGGGAGGAAATGAAGACCGCCCCCCAGCTTCTTCTGAATTAAGGTTACCTGCTCTGCACGAAAGTTTTTTGCAAAGTTTGGCTATACAACGTAAAATAATTCAACTTTTGTATAGCTGGCATAAAAAAATATGGATGCAATTGATTTGGCGCTCCTTGCAGAATTGCAAAGAGATTGCTCTTTGAGCCTTGAGGCTATTAGTGAAGCGGTAGGGCTGTCGCCTCCCGGATGTCAGCGGCGTATCAAGAAGTTAGAGGCTTCGGGCCATATTGTTGCCCGACGGGCTATTCTTGATGAAGGTAAGCTCGGATTTAGTGTAACAGGTATTTTCCTCGTAAAGCTGGATAAAGATACGCCAGATATTGAACGACGTATGCGTGATGTAACTACGGTTCGGAGCGAAGTCATGCATTGCTATCTTATTGGTGGCGAGTATGATTTCGTCATTATTTGCAAGTTTCGCGATGCAGAAGAATATACAGATTACATCTACAATTTTCTGGAAATCTATGAAGATATACCAATTTTGAATTATTCCAGCGATATTGTGGTGCGGAAAATTAAGAACTCCACTGAGTTACCATTGTAAAACCACTTATTTCTTTGAAATGGGCTTTCCGGGTGTCGTGCGTTTCACTGTCATTTTCGGAGCATCGTGGCCTTCCAAAATTCGCACTTCGCGTTGAGGGAACGGAATTGAAATGTTGTTTTCTTGCAATGTTTCCCAAATGATCAACAGGAGATCTGCAGAAATACGGTTCTTGCCATCGTCGATGCCCTCGATCCAGAATTCTAGTCCAAAGTTTACACCACTGTCGCCAAAACCACGAAGTTCGAGATCAGGCTTTTCCGGGTCTTGAAGAACACCCGGATGTTTCGAAATCGCCGGAATAATAATGTCCGGCAATGCGCGTAGGTCTGTTCCATAGGCTACTGAGAATTCAACCTCGTAACGTTGACGCGGGTCGTCGCGCGTCCAATTGATGAATACACCGGTTATGAATTTTTCATTCGGAACCATCAGTTCTTTGCCGTCAAATGTTTCAAGCGTGGCGGACCGCATGTTGAGTTCTTTGAGGATGCCCATGCGGCCGTCATCCAATTCGATAAAGTCACCGACGGTTAGGCTGCGTTCAATCAACAGGATGATGCCTGAAATGAAATTTGACGCAATTTGCTGAAGGCCGAAACCGATACCGACCGCAAGAGCACCACCAAAGACGGTTAGAATTGTGAGGTCGAGGCCGAGAACCTGCATGGCAAGAACCGCGACAGCACCAAAGAGCACAATCTGGAACAGTTTGGAAAAGAGCTCTTTGGTGCCGATGTCCAAAGATTCCTGATTTCTGATCATGGTTTGGCCTTGTCGGTTTGACAGGGAACCAAGCCAGAAGAAGAAGCCGGCAACAATTGCAGTTTTTATCAGGAAATAGACGGAGAGACGGATGTTGCCGGCCTGAAACGCGACGCCATCCAGAAACTCAATTGTTTCATCAAGGTAGCCAAATGCTTGTAATGTCGCGACAGGAATTGCGATGTAGATCATCAGTTGCCGCATCAAAGGATGCGTGATGAATTGATTGATCAGATGATAAACTAAGAAGACAACCGATACGCTTCGTGCGATGCGAACAAGCCAATCCGCGCCAACTGCTGCGGCACATACGGAGGCTGCTATGCCGAGGAAAACATAACATAGTGCAGGGAAAAGCAGGTTCCGTACTGCGTATACATAGCCGCGAACTTTAGCTAGCCTGGAATCGGCATCCGGGGCTTCCGCGAACCAGGAAACCTTGGACCGCAGTGTTTTCGCCAAAATTGTTGCAAGGAAAACCGACCCGACGATTGCTCCAACTTGCGCATAAAACTGGGGGCTCTGCAGCCACTGAAGCAGCAAATTAAAAATGTATTGCGCCTTTTCCTGCCAGAACTCAGGATTGAGGTATTCTTGCATCGGTGGTACCCCTCGATATTACTTAACGTAAGACGTATCCCAATGTGGCCGCGGTTTCAATGAATTGAACGGCTTCTGCACCTTATTTTCTTGCATTCATGCCCAAGCCAGATAAAGCGGTGTCATGACCTATTTCCAATTTTTTGCGCAAAACAAACGTTGGTTGATTGGCGGCTTTTTGCTGACTTTCTTCTCATCGTTTGGCCAAACGTTTTTCATCTCACTGTCTGGAGGTGCAATTCGGGAAGAGTATGGGTTATCGAACGGTGAGTGGGGTATCTTGTATATGGTTGCGACCCTTGCTAGCGCACTGACATTGCCTTTCCTTGGCAGGATTGTCGATTTGATCAGTGTCAGCCGTACCATTGTGATTGTGACACCTGCTTTGGCACTGGCTTGTCTGCTTATGGGACTCAACCAGTCAATCATCGTACTCGGGCTGATTTTGTATGCATTGCGCTTGTTTGGGCAGGGAATGCTCACGCATATCTCCATGACCGCAATGGGGCGCTGGTATTCTGCCCAGCGTGGCAGAGCGGTCTCGGTAGCGGTTGTCGGACATCAGGGAGGGGAAGCGACTCTTCCCATCATCTTTGTGTTTGCTTTGTACGTTATGGGATGGCGTGAAACCTGGATTGTTTCTGCTGGCGTACTTGTGTTTGTCGCATTGCCGGTAACCTATTGGCTCATGAAGCTAGAGCGTGTGCCAACAGCTGCAGAAGACGCCGAAGCTGCGGTCCATGCGGTTCGTGATTGGTCAAGGGCTGAAGTGCTGCGAGACCCTTTATTCTACGGATTGTTAATTGCGGTGTTAGGGCCATCTTTTATTGGAACCACACTATTTTTTCACCAAGATTATCTGATTGAATTAAGGGGGTGGGATAAACTGCAATTTTCTGCATCGTTCGCAGTGATGGCCATAATGACCTTCGTTTTTGCATTGATTGCCGGGCAGTTGGTCGATCACTATAGCGCAGTCAAACTTCTGCCGACGTTTTTATTGCCTCTTGCTGCATCCTGTTTTGCCATGTGGGCGATAGAGCCAATTTGGGGGAGTTATGTATTCATGGCTCTTATGGGTATCTCCTACGGATTTTCTTCAACCTTGTTTGGAGCGCTATGGCCGGAAGTCTATGGCGTCAAACATTTGGGTGGTATCCGGGCAATTACCATCGCATTCATGGTGTTTGGAACAGCTCTTGGGCCTGGTCTGACGGGGTATCTAATCGATTTTGGAATTTCATATCCGTTGCAGATATTTACCATGGGAATTTATTGCCTTGCCGCAAGCGTGGTAATGCTGTTTGTATCGCGAAGAATCGCACAAAGACAAAGGACTGAAGCTTCAGTCTGACAAGGATCGATAAACCCATGACAGTACGTGTCCGTTTTGCTCCATCTCCAACCGGTAACATTCATATTGGTAACGCACGGCCTGCGTTGATCAATTGGTTGTTTGCACTTCAAAATAACGGCGAATTTGTTCTACGGTTCGATGATACAGATAAGGAACGTTCCAAACAGGAATATGCAGATGGGATTGCGCGCGATCTCAATTGGCTAGGGATCAAACCTCATATAGTTGAAAAACAATCTGACCGCGCCGAACAGCACGAGGCGGCGACTCAAAAGCTTAAAGCGGCAGGTCTTCTTTATCCCTGTTATGAGACACCTGATCAGTTGGATCGCCAACGCAAACGTTTGGCTGCACGTGGGAAACCTCCGATTTATGACCGTTCGGCGCTTAAATTGGATGACGAGCAGCGCAAAGAGCTGGAAGCAGAAGGTTTGAAGCCACACTGGAGGTTTTTGCTTCCAAATTATCAAGGTGATCCTTTTACGACACAGCGGACAGAGGTTAAATGGAACGACGTTATTCGGGGAGAGCAGACGGTCGATCTGGCCTCGATGTCTGACCCGGTTCTAATTCGCGCTGATGGATCATGGCTTTATACTTTGCCAAGCGTTGTTGACGATATTGATCTTGGGATCACACATATTATTCGCGGCGATGACCATGTGACCAATACCGGCGCGCAGATTGCTATATTCGAAGCGCTGGGGGCAAAACCTCCGGTGTTTGGGCATCATAATCTATTAACAACGGAGAGCGGAGAGGGGCTGTCTAAACGTCTTGGGTCTCTATCAATCCATACGCTTGCGGAAGATGGTTATGAACCTATGGCTGTTGCGTGTCTGGCGGTCCTAACTGGAACATCTGGTCCAGTTGAGGCGTTAGCTCAAATGGATGCGCTTGCCAAAACGTTTGATCCGACTTCGGTTACAAAGTCTTCTGCGAAATTCGATCCATCGGAGTTGGATAGTTTGAACCGTCGAATTGTTCACCAACTTGACTATGACATGGTTTCAGAACGTCTTGTGTCTGCTGGCGTGAATGGCGGTGAAACCTATTGGAACGCAGTTCGCGGAAACCTTGAAAAGGTTCGAGATGCTGCCGGCCTATGGGAAATTGTCGAGAATGCTCAAGCAATTGTTGATGATGAAGACCGTGAATTCATTACAACTGCTCGCGAATGTCTTCCTGAGGGTGAGTTTACGTTGGAAACCTGGAGCGAATGGCTCAGCAAAATCAAACAAGTGAGCGACCGCAAAGGAAAAGGCTTATTTATGCCATTGCGCAAAGCTTTAACCGGAATGGAGCACGGTCCCGAGCTGGATAAGATGCTGCCACTTATTGGACGGGAAAGAACGCTGGACCGACTATCCTGACATTGCGATTTTCAGCAATTAATTGCTCTGTTGGGGCATCTTTGTTTTCTTCAACTGATGCAATGTAATTTTTCACGCTATCAGCATTTAGACCTTCAACCGCTGTGTCGTAAGAATCTGGCGATAAGCTTTGGTCTTTCCGGAAGACAGGAACGCCAATACGTATGGTTTTCGTTACGGGTGTAAGGTCACCAGTCGGTGCTGTATCAACGCTTTGGTTTAAACCTGCAGTAGAAAAGCGACAACGGTTGTCCGGATTGTGTGCCTTGCGATAAGCGAATGCGAAAGGCTCGTCGCGATATGCTGTTTTAGTAGCGAATGAGATCATGTCTTCGCTGTCTTCATTTGGCATTTTGTGATGATATAGGCCAACATCAGAGCCAGGGCACATCGCTTGGCAAACCTGTTCGTCTTCGTTGAACCGGTCTTTCACGGTAGAAAAGCTGATCGGAAAGTAGTAGCCGTCAGTTTTCCTTACGCATAGTGTTCTGAAAGTGCCGTAACGCGAAGCAATTCGAGAATCTCCGCTTACAGAATTATTCTTCTTACGGTTGCCGTTTTCATCATACGCACTTACGCCAAATACCTGTTCGAGAATCGTTCTGCGTTTTGATTTTGGTTTGGTATCTGCTCGAGCTTGGCGAGTGTCGTTCAAGCCTAGCGTGTCACATCGATTGCGGCGCAAAGAGGCAAGAATTTGTCGGCGCTTGTTTGAGCTATTAGCACGCTTAGGTGCGAATTTGTTCCGCTGTCTCTTAAGACTGGACAGATTCGCTTGCATTTTCTTCAGGCTTTTGTTGATTGCCCGGCATTGTGATTTTGTATTTTTGAAAAGACCTACGCAACCACTCCGCCTCATTGCCCGTTTTGCTTTGCTGATTTGACCTGTTTGGTTTCTGACTGCTGCATCAAACTGTCGATATTTCGCGGAATTTCCGCCGGAAGCCCTAGAATCACTTAGGGCATTAAGTTGTTGAGTGAGGCCATGGCAAATTTGCGCGCGGCTTTGCGCGTTCGCCTGTGTTGCTGCTTCAAACAACACAAAAACAGAAAAAAGAACAAGCATCGGCGTTACGATACTCAGCCTACGTCTTTTGATAATCCACATTTCCTGCCCGAACACCATACTCACCAAATGTCTAGAATTGGTTTCATGCAATTATTATGCCTTTTTTTAGTTAAGGCATGATTTATCTGAACATATGATGAAGGAATATATGCTTACCTAACGTAAATCAAGGGGAATCACAATTATCTATCTGAACTTATTGTGTATTTTCATCAAACTGGATTGCTTGAACTGCTGCAAGCGCAGTCATGTTCAATACACCTCTAGAAGTTACCGCAGGAGCAAGAATGTGGGCTGGCCTTTTCGTGCCTAGAATAATGGGACCTACATGCAAACCATCGCTAGTCGCTTTAACCGCATTCATAGTGATGTTTGCTGCGTCGAGATTTGGGAAAACCAAAAGATTTGCTCGGCCTTTCAGCTTGCTCAGAGGATAGACTTTCTCGCGGATGGATTCATCCAGCGCAGTATCGCTATGCATTTCTCCATCCACTTCGAGATCGGGGTCGGATTCAACCAGGATCTCAGCTGCTTCGCGCATGATTTTTGATGTTGGCATCGGGCGTGAGCCAAAATCTGATGCGGAGAGTAGGGCAGCTTTAGGCGTAATTCCAAATCTCTCAATCTCTTTCGCTGCCAAACGGGTCATTTCCGCGATCTGGTTTGCATCCGGGTCTTCAGAAATATACGTATCCGTCATAAACATGGCACGACGTTGATCAATCAACAAGCTCATGGCGTGAAGTGAGTCCACTCCCGGTTGTCTCCCGATGATCTGATCTATGTATTGTTTGTGGCGAATGAATCGGCCTTCAAGTCCACAGATGAGTGCGTCCGCGTCATTCCGTATAATTGCTAAAGCACCAATTGCTGTGGTGCTTGTGCGGACAATGGTCTTCGCAGCGTCCGGCGTAATGCCGTTGCGGCCAGACACTTCCAGCAGGGTTTGTACATAGTCACGGTATCGGTCATCACGCTCAGGATTGATGACCTCGAAATCTTTTCCAGGCCGAATGCTCAAACCGAAGCGCTTCAGGCGTTTTTCAATGATGTCTGGTCTGCCAATCAAAATAGGCTGACAAAGTTTGTCTTCCATCGCAATTTCAGCCGCGCGCAGCACGCGCTCATCCTCGCCGTCTGAGAAGATCACGCGCTTGGATTTAGTCACCGCTTTTTCAATGATCGGCTTCATAACAAGGCCAGAACGGAATACGAATCGGTTTAGCTTGTCGTAATAGGCGTCAAAATCTTTGATGGGGCGTGTTGCAACACCGGAATCCATTGCAGCTTTCGCAACAGCTGGAGCGATTTTCAATATAAGCCGCTGATCGAACGGTGAGGGAATTAGATATTCAGGGCCGAAGGTCGGCATATCGCCACTGTAAGCACCAGCGGCTGCCTCAGACGGTTCCTGACGGGTCAGATTTGAGATCGCTTCAACCGCAGCGATTTTCATTTCTTCATTGATCGTCGTTGCACCAACGTCTAACGCACCGCGGAACATGAAGGGGAAACACAAAACGTTATTAACTTGGTTTGGATAGTCAGAGCGACCGGTGCAGATCATCGCGTCGGGGCGTGCTTCTCTTGCAAGTTCCGGCATGATTTCAGGCGTCGGGTTAGCGAGCGCCATAACAATCGGGTTCTTTGCCATTTCTTTGAGCATTTCGGGCTTCAACACGCCGGCAGCCGACAAACCAATGAACACATCTGCGTCTGGCATCAGTTCTTCTAGTTTGCGAAGATCGGTGTCTTGCGCATAAACCTCTTTGTAAGGGTCCATGCTTTCGTTTCGGCCCTTCCAAACAACACCCTTTGAATCAGTAACCCAAATATTTTCGCGTTTTGCGCCCATTGAAACCAGAAGGTTTAGGCAAGCGATTGAGGCTGCTCCGGCACCTGACGCAACGATTTTTACGTCAGAGAGTTTTTTGCCAGCATGCTCAAGACCATTTCTAACGCCAGCCGCAACGATGATCGCGGTTCCGTGCTGGTCATCATGAAACACTGGAATTTTCATGCGCTCACGAAGTTGCTCTTCAATCAGAAAGCATTCTGGCGCGCTGATGTCTTCCAGGTTCACACCACCAAATGTCGGTTCCATCGCAGCGACGACATCGCAGAACTGATCAACACGGGTTTCATTCACTTCGATATCGAAGACGTTCACATCAGCAAACTTTTTGAACAGTACAGCCTTGCCTTCCATCACAGGTTTGGAGGCGAGCGGACCGATATTGCCGAGGCCAAGAACCGCAGTTCCGTTTGAAATGACCGCAACCAGGTTAGCGCGTCCTGTATAGTCAGCTGCGGTTTCTGGTTCGGCTTCGATGTGTAAGCAGGGTGCTGCAACACCTGGCGAATACGCCAATGCAAGATCGCGTTGGTTGCCAAGAGGCTTGGTCGCGTTGATCTCAAGTTTACCCGGTTTCGGGTTCATATGATAAAAGAGAGCACCTTCCTCGAGTTCATTTGAAGGTTTGTACGTCTTTTTCTCGTCAGCCATGTTTTTCTCTGAATTTTTGGGAGGATTAAAATGCGTTTTGGTTGAGACCGCCGTCTACAAGGATATTTCGCCCGGTGATATAGCCTGCATGCTGTGAGCACAAGAAAGCACACAAAGCGCCGAATTCGTCTGCTGTGCCGAACCGTTTTGCTGGAATAGATTGCATCTCGTTTTGAGCCGCGTCTTCATAGGATATGCCACGGTTTTTGGCTGTCATGGAAATCCCGCCTGCGAGGCGATCAGTATCCATCTTGCCTGGAAGTATCTGGTTTATGGTAACGTTCTTGTCTGCCACACCACGTGCAATACCTGCCAAAAATGACGACAATCCCGCACGTGCGCCTGACGAGAGATCAAGACCTTCAATTGCTGTGTAAACGGATAGAGAAGTGATGTTTACAATACGGCCAAATCCGCGTTCCGACATGCCGTCAATGACTTTTTGAATGAGCTCAATCGGCGTCACCATGTTTTGCGTTACACCTTCAAGGATAGCGTCACGATCTAATTCTCTGAAATCCCGTCTAGGCGGCCCGCCATTGTTGTTTACGAGAATGTCGGGGGCGGGGCATGCTTCAAGCAACGCAGCCTGGCCGTCTAAGGTGCTGACATCTGCCAGAATTACGACAGGGTCAATTTTCGAGATTTTAGAAATTTCGTCTGCAGTGCGTTTGCTGACTTCCGGATCACGGCCATTGATGATGACTTTACATCCTGCTTCCGCCAAGTGTTTCGCGCATCCTTTACCCAAGCCTCTGCTTGATGCGCACACGATTGCCGATTTTCCAGAGATTCCCAAATCCATGAGTGATAATTCCAAATTAGTGATGCTGATATCAATTGATAGCTTGCATGGGTTTGCAATACCACCGTTAAGTATGGAAATACTGCTTTGGGTATTCAGAAACAAGGACTGGCACAATGAAGCCGAAGATTCCCTCAATTGATGATGTATTAGCGGCTACAAAAACCCTCGAAGGTAATGTCGTTCGCACGCCGTTGCTGAAGAGTAAGGTGCTAGACGCGATCACGGGCGCAAACGTCTTTATCAAGCCGGAATCTCTACAACATACTGGGTCTTTTAAGTTTCGAGGTGCGCTAAATGCAATTTCAAATCTGGCAGATGACAAAAGGCCCGAGGGAATCATTGCGAGTTCTTCCGGCAACCATGCACAGGGCATAGCTGCGGCTGCAAAAATGTTTGGCGTTTCCGCAACCATCGTTATGCCGCATGATGCGCCCCTGCTGAAGATTGAACGGACAAAAAATCATGGTGCAGACGTGGTGCTTTATGATCGTGAGCATGAAGACCGCGATGAAAAGGCACGTATGGTTTTTGAAGAGAGGGGCGGAAGCTTTATCCATCCGTTTAACAATTTCCACGTGATTGCGGGACAAGGCACTGTAGGAGTGGAAATCGCCGGTGACTTGAAGAGCGGTGCCAATGTGCTTGACCGTGTTTTAGTTTGTACAGGTGGTGGCGGGCTTACCGCAGGTGTGACGCTGGCCTTAAAACATCATTTTCCGGAGTGTCACATTCATCCGGTAGAACCGGAAGGCTTTGATGATTATGCGCGGTCCTTAAAATCGGGGCAGCGCGAAATAAACGACAAAACGTCGGGTTCAGTGTGCGATGCAATCATTACGCCGCAGCCAGGTGAAATTGGATTTGAAATTAATCGCGATGCGTTAAGCGAGCCAATTGTCATTTCAGATCAAGAGGCGCTTGATGCGGTGAAGTTTGCTTATCATGAATTGAAGTTGGTTGTAGAACCCGGTGGAGCAGCGGCATTAGCGGGGTTGCTGCAAGCCGGTCAAAAATGGCAAGGGGAAACCATTGCAATCGTGATATCGGGCGGGAACATTGACCCGGACCTGTTCGCCCGGATCATATGATTGATTAGCGCAGACGGCCGGACGCATGTGCCAACATCGTATACACTTTGCCCGTGTCTGATGTCAGATAAGTCTGCGCCATCATGCCTGTAGGGTCGGTCTTGCTGGCGTCTTGTAACAAGCGCTCGAAGTCATCGATGTACCGGTCCACGGCACCACGGAACTCAGCTTCAATTTGATATTTACGCTGAATTTCATCGAACGTCTGCTGGCCCTGCATCGTGTATAGCTTGCGCGTGAAAACGTTTGTTTCGCCGCGTTGATAACGGTGCCAAAGGTCTACAGATGTTTCGTGATCAATTGCATTCGCAATATCCATTGATAATGAGTTGAGAGATTCCACAACTTGATTAGGCGATCTCGGATCAGGTTGTGGTTGCCGCTGTGGCGGTGCGACAGCAGGCTCTTCAGAAGCCCGGCGAAGCAGATCGCTCACCCAACCCGAATTTTGACCGCTCGGCTGAGGTGCGGTAGTTGGTGCGGGGCGAGGAGGCGCACTAACAGGTGCTTGACTACGTACGGGTGCGACTGCTGGTGCAACACTTCTTTTTCTTGGTTCCGCGTTTGTTTGCGGAGGAAAGACCGGTTTGGCTTGCGGTGGCTGCGCTGGAGCTTGCGCCGGAACCGCACGCCTTGCCGCTGGCTGAGGGGCCGGCGGCGCTATCGGCTCATGAACGGCTGTTGCGATCGGCGGGGCTGTGTCCAGCATTTTACCAGACTTTTCCACGATCGCTGACAAATCACGCAGGGCCGCGATTTGATCCGTTACGACGCGTCGCATAGCCGTTGCGTTTTGTTGTGTCTCGTCGGGAAGCTCCAATACTCCACGTCGCATCTGAGCTCGGGTCTCTTCCAACTCGGAACGCATGGTTGACGCGGCACCACGCATGGCTTCGACTGCATCGTTGAAGCGTGCTGTTGCATCGTCGATGGCGGAGGAAATTTCTGCAGCAACTGTTCCACCAACACCTTTGGTACGTGAACTCACCTCATCAACCATCGCTGAGATTGTTTGACCAAACGATTGCATCGTTGAATTGATGTTATTGCTGTGAGCAACCAGGCCATTCGCCAGTTGTTCAAGCGCAGCTTGGCGTTCTTCTACCGTTTGTTCAAGGCCAGACTGTGCTGTATCGATCAAGCGCGTTGCGTTATGGAGCACGCCACTTTGGGTGTCGAGACGTTCGGAAATGCTTGCCATGTTGTCAGCAAGATTTTCCGCAACTGCTGAAAGTCGCTGTTCAGCTTCAGCAGCAACTGCGTTTGTACGCTGCATTGTGCTTGCTGAATGCGTAACTGACGCGGAGAACGCGTCCGTGCTTTCTGAAAGTTCTTTTTGGAGAAGGTGCAGATTGCGTGAGGATGAACCAATGAGTTGTTCTAATGAAGTGCTGGATTCATTTAGATGTGAAAATAGATCCGAAGTTTGGTTAGAAAGGGATTGCGACAGACTGGAGATTTGTCCGATAATTGCTTCGCCTGCGGTCGCAAGATTTTCGGCAATCGGCTTTGCATCCTTGTCGATCAGTTCGCGAAGTTCAAACGTGCTGGACTGAAGAATCGAATTCAGTTCCGCGGACTGTTTTTGGAATTCAGCTTTTGCAGAACTTGCATCTGATTTGACCAAGGTCATCAATTCAGCAGTGCGCTCTTTCAAAATAGACGCAATTTCATCAGACCGTTGTTGAAGCTCAGGTTTGACGTGAGTGTCGATTGTCGTGATTAGATCATTCGTGCGTTCAGTAAGCAGCTTATTGAACTCGTCAGACTTCTGCTCAAGGCTTCTTTGTGTAGATACAAGATTTGCTCCCAGCGACTCATCAATGAGTGCGGCACGTGTTTCCAGGAGTTGTGTTATTTTAGCAGCTTTTTCGTCAATTGAACCGCCAACATCGGAGATGCTTTTCGCAACCGTTTCAAGCAATTTCTCTTTGCCTTTTACCAGTGTCGTTTCAAGCACGTTATTACCTGCCGAGAATTGAGCAGCAATGTCGTGAGAACCTGATTTTAAGCGTTCCTCCAACGATTTAACGTTAGCTTCCATTTTATTCGTTGCTTCACGGGATTTGTTTTCAAGTTCCGAACCAATGCGATGAGCGCCTTGGTTCAGCTTGGAACCCATATTGTTTAATCGTTCGTCTAGAGCATCTGAAAGAAGTTTCATGTTGCCTTCAACAACACGCCCAAACTGGGACTGTTTCTCTGTGATGGAGTTTGAAAGCTCTTTTGCACCTTGAGTAATTACACCGGAGATGTCGTCTTCTGCCTGTTTCAGGCTTGCAGCGATTTGTTCCGCGTTTTCGCGTGCAATCCCCGCCGTTTTGGCAGCGGTTTGCTCGAGACGGATATTGCCGTCCCGAAGCACATCCTCAACACTTTTTGTGCGCTCGATGATAGTGGCTTCGACTGAACGTGTTCTTTCCTGCAGTGTTTGTGTATGAGTATTCAGCTTCGTGACCGCATCATCCACATGGCCAGTCATTTGTTCGCCAAAACCAGACAAGCGTTTTGCAATTGTTTCTCCAATTGCATTTGTTCTTTCTTCTAGAACTTTGCCAAGTGCTTCGGTTCTCATGCCCAATGCGCTAACAAGATTGTTGCCGGTCGTTGTCAGTACGGTTTCAATTCCAGTCAGTCGTTCTGAAACGCTATTGTCCAGTTTATCTGCGACAGCTCCGATCCGGCTTTCCATATCACTGGTACGGATTGAGATATTGTCTTCCAACTGCCCAATGATCTTTTCGCTGCTGCTTTCGAATTTGGTTGCACCTGTTTCGACAGCGTCTTGTAGGGCTTTTCGTGTCTCATCCAAGCGCTCGATTGTTTCATTGCTTTGCTCGGCGAGTTTCGTTGTGCTTGCCTGTAACATTCCGCTGACTGAAGTGCCTGCTGCAGAAAGGACATCGCTCAGTTCGGCTTTACGAGCCTCAATGGTTTCCTCAAACGCTTTTCTGCCTTCGTCAAGTTTTTCTGCAACATCCTTGTCGGCAGCATTGATCTGAGCAAACCTAGATTCCAACAGGTTTGCGACTGCCTGACCCGAAAGGCCGATGACTTCGGACATTTCTTTGGCACGGCGTGCGACTTCTGTACCGATCTGCTCTTTGCCCGTGACAAGCTTTTCTCCGACTTGGGTGCTTGTGGTCTCAAGGACAGAAATTAGTTCTTTGCTTTGCTCCGCAAGTTGAGCTGAGATCGATTGTCCACTTATGCTTAGATTTTCTGAAACGAGCGCGGTTGCAGACTTAACCTGTTCCTCAATGGATTGACCTGCATTCTTCAAGTCCTCGGAAAACGTCGATTGCGTGTTTTCGATAGATTTCCGTAGATTCTCCGCGTGGTTCACGACTTCTTCGCGTTCGTGCGTAATGTCGCTGACTAGGCGCTTTAGGCGCATCTCTGAATCGCCATAAGACCGCTCGAGGTTCATGACCTCTTTCTGTACTATGGTTTCAAGTTCATTTGCGCGTGCAATGGCATGCTCTACACCATCACCGATGGCACTGACTTCACGCCGGATTGCACTTCCTACGGATGCGATTGAATTTGACGCAATTTTTTCAGGCTGCAGAAGCTTTAGAGCCGCTTCCATCATGGAACGAGCAGCATGACGCATTTCCTGAGCGCGGCGCATCATGAACGCGAAGCCCCAAAGCGGGAGAAGCGGCAAAAATGCAACCGCTGCTAAAATCATTAGCGAGTTGTTGCGAACAAGTGTTGAGAATTCTAGCGGCTGTGGTAGTTGCGGTAAAATTGTTGTGTAAGCGTAATATCCGCACAATCCAAGCCATGCGATCGAGATAAGAGCAGCCCAAAAATACGTCCGACCTTTTGGTTTTTGCTGAATTGCGTAGATAAGACCGGCAAGCTCTTCATCATGTGCATCATTGGCTGGAGCCGGGGGGGCATCAGGGAAATCAACATCTGCTTCAATGTTTGAAGCACGAATGTCGATTTCTTCTGCAGCTGAAGCCAAGCGTTCAGAGGGGAGAGCGTTCTCAATGCCTTCTTCTTCGACCAACTCTTTTGCGACACTACTCAGTTTTTCTTCTAATGCTGCAAAATCAGCGTCAGAAATCTCACTGTCAGAAAATTCAATTGAAAGCGCGTCTTCAACAGATTCCAGATCGTCTGTTTTTACTGCTTGTTGTTTGGCCTTTTTAGCCATTAGCTTTTTTTCCCTCGTGTTTCGAGAAGAATCCGAATTTTCGGCAATTCCCCGTCATGTCCGCCACGCACATAATCGCGCTCTATTATATACGGATTTTAATCCTTTTCATGCCCAACCTGTCTAAAAGTTAAAATAAGGTTAACGAAGAAGAGTGTCAAAGGCGATATGTGGCAAAAATGATCAACAGGCTTTAGTGTATTGGTGAGCCGTTAACTCAAAATTTCTAACTTTTGGATATGGAATAGGGGCCACAATAAAGGGAAAGCTATGGTTATGGGCGCACTTAAAGAGTTGGATGTTTCTGTAAAGGTTTCAGGCAATTCTGAAGCTCCTGTAGACTTGGTCTATCTTTCTTCTCTAACAATGGGTGATGTTTCGCTTGAAAGTGAAATTTTGGGCATGTTTGCGGCGCAGTTGCCCAACTATCTCTCTTCATTGCGCGATTGTGATGGCGAGCAGGACCGCAAAGTCGCATTGCATACTCTGAAAGGGGCTGCGCGCAGTATCGGCGCCCGACGTCTCTCTGAGCTTGCAAAAGATATGGAGGAGGATGGCTCTTTGACATTGAATGCATTGTTAAAAGAGTCTGAGCGTGTTGCTGAGTATATTGCCTCGATTTCCTCATAACTTTTGACGAAATGCGCCAAATCGTAACAAGAGCGCTTGACTTGGCTTAGGCAAGTGATACATGGCGGCAAAGATCTGTACTTAAAGGACGGCCCTTTCGATGGCGAAAATTACGTATATCACCCACGACGAACAGAAGTTTGAAATCGAAGCTGCTAACGGCACTACGGTTATGGAAAATGCTATCAAGAATTCCGTACCGGGTATAGAAGCTGAGTGTGGTGGTGCATGCGCATGTGCCACATGCCATCTTTACGTGGATGATGCTTGGCAGGCAAAGGTTGGCGGTGCCGAAGTAATGGAAGAGGATATGTTGGACTTCGCCTGGGAAGTGCAACCCGGATCACGTCTATCATGCCAGATCAAAGTCAGCGATGAGCTCGATGGATTGGTGGTGCGTATTCCGGAAAAGCAAGCTTAGAAAATAGTTTAAATAATATATCTAACTGTTTGAAAAAATGAATAATATTCTGAATTATCAATATAACCGCCTGATAGCTCAGGCGGTTTTTTGTGTGCTTTACTGGACTGGGAAATAGTCTGTAAAATCGCCCTCACGATACACGTCTGTAGTCGCGCAATGGAGCGCGCCGCCAAACGCGTATGCGTCTCGGAACGGAATTGGCACGACTTCCAGACCCATTTTATCGAACTGCTCCATCTGATTTACTTCCGATGCTTCAACACAGACTGTCTTTTCGTCGATCATAAGGATATTCATCGACAACCAGACAGATGAGTAACACAGTGGCGGCGGCGTATTATGTGCAGGACGTGCCGCATCAACAATTTCCCAATCGTTTTTGTGGAAATACTCACGCTGGTCGTCAGGAAGTCTGCGTTCCGGATTATTGATAATAAGACCTGGTCTAATGGGAGTGAATGTTGCATCGATGTGGATTGGATATGGGTCGCCGGGGAAATTAACAGCACGTACGCGATGATCAGGATAATGACGACGCAACCAATCGATCCCTTTTAGATTGGTGGTGAAACCATGCTGAACGATCAAATCCTTCCCAAATCTCAAGACGTCTGCCGCGTCAAACAGCGGTTCTTCTTCGGTTGTTACGAAAAACTTATCTGCGGTCCATTCGAGGCGTTTTTCCACACCGATTGTGTCCGCAAGGTAATCCATACGATAAGACGCGTCTGTCATGCGCGGTTTAGGTGCTGAAGTATGTCTAAAACCGGGGTCTTCTTCAAAATATTGCTGCATAAGTGGACGGTAGCAGAGATATTCGAAGAAGCGACAGCGATACGACATGGTGGCTTCAAGCATTTCTTTGCCAACTGTCAGGATGACATCACGCGGTGGCATGCAGCCGAAAGAGGACGGATTTTCCCAATCTGGCGTGGAAACAGGTTGCGAGAAATCAATTGGGGTAGGGCGATCAACCCGGACGCCACGAGATTCCAGAGTTTTGGCAAAGTTATCGAGTTGCTCATTAGCTTTGTCTACAGTCTCCTGAGTACGCGGGCCCCATTGGCCTTTCATGTCGCTGTCTTCAGGTACCTTTGCATCCAATGCGGGTTCAGAAGGTGGGATCATGCATCCATCGGCAACCCCAACAATGACATGCTTTAAGGGAGACCACTCATCCCAAGATTTTACGACCGTGTTTTGTTTATTATCTGACATACTGCCCTCCAGAAACCGTCAGGGGGCCATAAGACATGTTTAATGCGCATTCAAGCGAATTTGTTGAGATATCGATGAAATATCATTTAACTGCCGCACGCAGGGGCTAGCCTGAGCGTTTTGCACGCCCCTCTGCGATGATCTGTCGGATGCGTTTCTTCTCCGAGGCATCAAACGCTAACTGCTCTTTGTGGTGCTCGTCGAATAGGCGAGAAAATTCATTTTCTACATCCACACGAAGCAAATCGCAGTTTTCTCTATTGTCCAACGCCTTGATCGCATCTTCAATTCTGACTGCGTATTTGTCGGCGATCACGAGATGAACCGCCTCATGAATGCGAGCGTATTCAGACAGGTTGGTCCAAGCGCTAGCAAGCTCTGATTTCAACTTGCGTTCATTGCGGTGACGCGGAAGCGTTACACGGGCGTTGACCTGCATCCGAGCTTTGCTAATCTCGCAGCCGTTTGAGGTTCTTGTATAGCGAATGTCCGGGATCATTTTCAGATCGGTGGATGCAAGAGCATCGCCCACGCCCAAAACATTGGGCCCATGCAGTTTAATTTCCTGATCCAATTCGGAAAATGTATCGCCGCTAACTGTATAATATCCAACACTGACAAGAGTACGTTCGCCAAATGCTGTACATGCAGATAGAAGGCCGAACGCAACGACGAAAGATGTCTTTTTGACAACATGCATCATAATCGTCTTTTTCCCTTCATTCATAGGCATTTGGCATCTAGTTTAGCCATACTTGGTTAAACGTGAGTAATCAGTCAACATTATGCTGGTTCACTGCGCCAAACAACTTCGTGACCGGGCAATGGTACGACAGGTACGAGGCGAGCCAGAAACAAAGAGCAAAGCGCCATGGCTGCACCCGCTAAGAATACTGCTGCCGGGCTGATCAACCACAACAAACCAAAGAGTACCGGTATGAATACGGCAGCAATATGATTGATCGTGAATGCGACGCCGGCTGTAGGGGCAATATCTGCCGGGTCTGCGATTTTCTGGAAGTAGGTTTTCATAGCAATTGCCATGCTGAACAGGGCGTGGTCGAGCAGATAGAGTGCAACCGCAATTTCCCAGTGCTCCACGAAGGCGTAAGCTGCGAAGACCAGCGCCAAGCCTATATATTCAATAGATAAAACCGTGCGTTCGCCAATTTTCACGATCCAACTGCCTATCAGTGGTGCGGCTATCATCATGACAAACACGTTAGCGGCCGCAAGCATGGTCATTTGAGGGAGGGTGAAGCCAAACTTCTCCACCAACATAAAGCCTGCAAAGACCATGAAAATTTGTCGTCTTGCACCACCCATAAAGGTGAGGGCGTAATACAGCCAATAACGTTTGCGCAGAATGAGTTTCTTGTGTTGGGGCGTGCCATCTTTAAAAGTGGGAAACAATATCCATAAGACAATCGCGCCGACGCAGCCCGCAATACCGGTAAACAGGAATATCCCGGTGAAACTCCAAGCCATCCACGCGCTAGCGGCGAAAACAAATCCAAAGGTTGCCAACTGTGCGAATGATCCAACTGATAGGATTTTACCCATGGTGGCAGGAGCGGTGGCTTTCGGCAGCCATTGAAGCGACAGCGACTGGTGCATGGTTTCGTAGTAATGGAACCCAACAGACGAGATGAAAGTGGTGATTAGAAATCCGGTAAAGGTTGGAAAGTAGCCGGTTACAGCGGCAGCACCTGCCAACAAAATCAGGGAGATATATGCCCAAGTTTGTTCTCTGCCGAGCAATAGGAGAAAAACCGCTGCAAAGGATAAGAACCCGGGGATTTCTCTGATTGATTGTTGAATGCCGATTTCACGTCCAGAAAAGGAAAGAACTTCAACAGCAAAGTTATTGACCATCAACATCCACGGGGCAAAGGACACCTGCATCACCGCAGCCATGGCCATCAACAAAACAGTTGGCGACAAGAAGGGTTTGGACTTCGCGTTGATTAGAGAGGAATTCATCCCTGCCACTAACAGGTGATTGCATAATATAGCAAGCGATCTTACGGCAATGGTCCTACGACCTCTAGAAAATAAATTCCTCAGGCGGTATACAGTGAAAAAGTCTATTTTGCCCTCAAAGCCCTAGACAGCACTCGCTTATAAGCCTCCATTTTCGGAAAGTATCAATTGTCAGCTCCATCAAATCCATTTGAGGTTCAAACTTGGACACTGGCTCACGATGCCAAGCTGCAAATTGGAGCGCGGGCGCTGATTATGGGTATTTTGAATGTTACGCCAGACTCTTTTTCAGACGGCAACCAGTTCAATTCTGTCGATGCTGCGGTATTGCAAGCAATGAATCTGCGTAATTCTGGCGCTGATATCATCGATATCGGGGGGGAGTCGACAAAGCCTGGAGCAGAGCCGGTCCCGCCATCCGTTGAACAAGACCGCGTGCTGCCCATTATTGAAGCCTTGGCGAGTGTGCCTGATCTCATCATCTCAATAGATACATACCGATATTCAACCGCAAAACTTGCCATCTCTGCTGGCGCGCACATCGTAAATGATGTTTGGGGCTGTCAGAAAGAACCTGAAATTGCCCGCTTGGTGGCGGAAACTGGAGCGGGATTATGCGCGATGCATAATGGGCGGGCTCGCAAGAAAGAAGCTGATGTTATTGAAGACCAAAAGGCCTTTCTTGGTGCTTCTCTTTCCACGATAAAGAGTGCAGGGGTTGATGATAGTCAAATCGTTCTTGATCCGGGATTCGGGTTTGGTAAATCTCACGAAGAAAATATTGAGTTATTGAAACGATTTGAAGTGTTATGTGAGCTTGGATATCCGCTTTTGGTCGGAACATCCCGTAAACGATTTATCGGGCATTACACCGACCGAGATGTCGAAAACCGTGATATTGGCACTGCCGCGACGAGCGTTGTCGCTCGCATGAAAGGCGGGGCTGTGTTTAGGGTTCATGATGTATCAGCAAATAAAGACGCGCTGGCAATTGCAGATGCGTCTTTGATCGGGTGCGGGAAAGCAATTTAATGTCTATCTACAAAATCACTTTGAAAAATTGTGCATTTTTTGCGCGTCACGGTGTTTTCAACGAGGAAGAAACCCTAGGGCAGCGTTTTTTCGTTGATGCTGTGCTTGATGTTGACGGGGCTGAGAGCCTTATTGATGATGAGATTGAGGGAACTGTGGATTATGGTCTTGCTTTTGGTGTTATTGAACGCATCATCACAGGAAAGCGTCGGTTTTTGATTGAGGCATTAGCGCTGGAAACCGCGAAAGCAATCTGCAAAGAGTTTTCGATGGTAAAACGGGCAGAAATCACCATCCGCAAACCCAACGCACCGGTACAAGGTGTATTGGACTATGTGGAAGTAACCATCGTTCATGAACCCGATGGCGAATCATAATTCGCCTAATATGACCCCAGTTTATCTTGGCCTTGGTGGTAATGTTGGCGATGTTTTGTCGAACATGGCAGCGGCACTCCAGCATCTTAACAAACATGATCAGATAGACGTTTTAGACGTTTCAGATGTCTATAAAACATCGCCATGGGGGATTACTGAACAAGACTGGTTTTTGAATTGCTGCGCAAAGGTTCAAACTACACTGGGGCCGCATGAACTGTTAGATGTTTGCCTCAGTGTTGAAGTTAAACTTAAGCGCAAACGCATTGTCCGATGGGGGCCGCGTTCTGTAGACGTTGATATCTTAGTGTTTGGTGACTTGCATTTCGATGTCGATCACCTGACCATTCCGCACCCCAGAATGCATGAGCGTGCATTCGTGATGGTTCCGCTTGCAGATATTGCTCCGGGACTTACGGTAAATGGCACAACTGCCCGCGAACTGGCTAAAGACTTGGCCAGCAAGGATATTATTATGGTGGAGACCACACAGGATTGGTGGAACACTTAGCCTAGTTATCAATAGAGCCTGTGACTACGGCATCTGTTTTACGGGCCAAGTTCATTCCAATAACTGGAACGAGGCGGCCTTCATGTTTCACTGAAATTGTAACTTTGAGGGCATTGGGGTTGGACAGGTTGGCAACCATAATACCGCGCAAGTCTTTGCGCTTAATGTCTGCAACGATACGGCCTTTGGTATAGCGTCCGCCGGTTACATCCATTCCCTTGCCTTTTTCGCCATCAAGGAAGCGACCGGTGTAAGATCGTCCAGCCTTCAAAATTAAGGCGCTCATTGGTTGAGAGAATACGCCAACACGGCAGGATCCATCGACTTCCATCCCCGACTTCTCAGCCGGATTCGTGCCGTCAAACGTGCAAACGAATTTGGTTCCTTTGTACTTTCCGGCAACGATTTCACCAGGACCTGACCATTGTCCCTGTATGTCATTGAAGAACTTTTTATCTGTCGCCTGCGCGCTAAACGTCGAAGCGATTGTTAAAGCTGCTGCCGCAATAATGGTGGAGAAACGCATTTACAAAACCCTTTACCTACATCGTGACAATCGGCGAAAATAGTTAATCAAGAGTTAGATCATTCAGAACTATTTTGGCAAAACAAAGCTTGGTGATCACGAATTGTTATCAAGTAGGCTCATTGTGAGCCGATTCCTAAAGTGAAGATGGTATGATGCAATCAATTAGGGTCCCTTCGCCTTTTGCGATGTCCATCCAATTTTCACATTCAAAATCGATTACTGAAACCGTAGCCGTGGGGTATTTGTAAGCAATCTCCTCCATCAGGCTTGGTTCCCCATGACCAGCCATGCTGGACGCGAGTGCTCCGCACATCGGGTTGTGTCCGATAATCATGAGAGATTTTCCACGGTCGTGCGCTTGAATCAGCGCTATGTAATCATCCAGACCACTTGAATAGAGCTTCTCGGTATACGTGATTTGAGTGGTGTCCGGAATTGCGGGCGAAATGCCATTAAAGGTTTGCCGCGTACGCTCTGCGCTCGAACAATAAATCTCCTCCGGAATATAATTACGCTCAACCAACACTTTTGATACTTTGTTCAAATCTAAATTGCCGCGTTCATTTAGTTCGCGGTCAAAATCCCGCGCTCCCGGAGCTGCCCAAGATGATTTGGCATGACGCATTACAAAAAGTCTCAGCATAAAACCTCACGGAATCGTTTTTCAGCTGCACAATGGCTTGATGCGAGTTCCAAGGCAAGTCATCACATACCACTTCCGCATCATCCTATGCCGCTACCATTACTTTCAGAATGTGCAATCAACTTTCGCGTTTTCGCGCAATTTCAACTTGAGGGTGTCACAGATTCTGTCTATACACGGCGCACGCAAGGGAGCATTAAATGGGAATAGTGGAACTGGACATAGACTACCGTCCAAGTGAGGACGAACCGTTTATGAATGATAAGCAGAAGGCTTATTTCAAGGCGAAACTTGAGGAATGGAAGGCTGACATTCTCAAAGAATCCAAGTCGACCATTGCAACGCTACAAGATCAATCAGATAAAATGCCAGATCAGGCGGATAGGGCATCTTCGGAAACAGATCGATCCATTGAACTGCGTGCACGTGATAGGCAACGCAAACTGATCAAAAAAATCGATTCTGCGTTGAAGCGAATTGAAGAAGACACTTATGGGTATTGTGAAGATACCGGTGAACCAATTGGGGTGAAGCGCCTAGATGCTCGTCCGATTGCTACACTGTCTATTGAAGCGCAGGAACGTCATGAGCGCCGTGAAAAAGTGCATCGCGACGATTGACTAGCAAATTAGAGTTCATAAAAAAGCCCGCTTCACATGCGGGCTTTTTTGTTAGAAGTTTTGCACCAAATTAGGCAGGCTCTTTGGTTTCGCTTGCAAGCTCCGCCAGAAGCTTCTGCATTTCATCATCTGGCGATGTTGCGTCTGTATCACCTGCAACGCTTATTGCGATTTCTTCTGGTACAGCGTCAAGAGAAGTGGGTTCGACTGGAGGCTCTGGCTCAACACTTGCTTCTACCGTCAAGTCTTCTGTTGCCAGAGCGTCGGTCAACGTAGCTTCTAAATCACTCTCGTCCAACTTTAGGTCGATTTCAGCATCCTCAAGTGAGGCGCTTTCAGCGACAACCGGTTCATCGGTCACGTCCAAAATATCATTCACCGTTTCTGTTGCCGTTTCTGCAACAGTTTCCACGGTTTCAGTGGCGGTTTCTACGGTTGATGATGCCAAGTCGCCTACTGTTTCAGCGGCACTGGCGGTTGCCGCCGCAGCTGACGCTGCCAAACCGGTTGCAGTTGCCGCAACAGTAGCAGCAACGGGCGCAGGAGCATTTTCAGGTTCTGCCTTCGCTTCAGGCTCTTGACGAGTGGGTGCAGCAGATACTTGTTCCGGCACTCTCTGTTTTTGGGTATTTTGACCTGTCTGTGGTTGTTGTGCACGGATAATACCCGTTTCTACAACCACATCCGTGGGACCACCTATAAGGACAAGATGCTCGACATTATCGCGCCGGGCTAAAACTAGGAACCTTTTGTCGTCAACGGCTGTGACATCAGTGATCGATAGTCGTGGCACCCGATTTCGCGCAGCACGTCTTGCTGGCGTGCCAGCAATCCTTCGGAATAGCCAAAAAATTAAGATTAACGCCAGCACGAGGCCGACTGTAATTAAAATCAATTGAACAGCAGAGCCATTTTCACCATTCAAAAGCGAGTTTATCCACTCCATGAGCTAACTCCTTGGGATCATCGATCCAATACGCATTACATTACATTAAGCTGAACAGAAATTGAGATGTATTGATTCCTCGACAATTCATCTCAGGGATAATCTCACTGTCCCGCCGCACCACAATCCTTTTATCAAGATTATTAATGTTTTTCAATTTTTAGGTGAACTAACGCAATTGAGCGTCTCAAATCAGGGGTAAATCCTGTAAAACTCTCTTTTTTTCGCCGTAATACTGTTAGGGTGCGCTAGGTACGAATCGCTATCAGGGACAGGTATGGCGGGTGATAACAAAGAGTTTCGATATTCGGGCGGACCCGTTATCGACGAATTGCAAGCTCCTGCCGGGATAGGGCGCTTCCTATTATTGGGGCTTTTCCTATTTATTGGCGTCGCAGCACTCGGAATATTCGGTGTCGAGCGCCTTGGAGAGCCGATTTTCATTATCTTTCTGGCTATTTTTGCCAGCGTTGGTGTCTTTTTCCTGTTTGCTCTGGCTTTGGGCATCCTTCACTTCGGTTCTAGAAACAACAATGATGATTTCGCAAAGCAACTGATAGGACAAATGGACCCTGGAATTGTGGTCTCGGATGCAAATAACAGAGTGTTATTTGCGAATAACTCTTATGCCAATTTGATTGGCGCGAACGGACTGTCAGATATTTCTGGTGTCGAGATGGTGTTTTCGAAGCATCCAGAAGCGTCCGATACTGTGTATAAAATGTCTACGGCGGTTAGGAACGGTAACTCGAGCGTTGAAGAGATTCGCTTAAATCATGGTCTGGTAAAAGACTCTGAAAGTGCCAGTTGGTATCGATTGCGATCCCGTCCGATGCAATTGCAAGACCGTGATGAAACGCTCACGGTTTGGCAGGTTTCAGATGTCACCAATGACCGGTTGGAGCAGGAAAATAGTTTCCAGCAACTTCAGGACGCGATCCATTATCTAGATCATGCGCCTGCGGGATTTATTGCCAGCGAACCGGACGGCACGATTGTGTATCTCAATGCGACGCTTGCTGATTGGTTGGGTGTTGACCTTGCCATGTTTGAGCCGTCCAGCAGCAACATCCGGGATATGATTCCATCTGATAACGAAGCATTGTTTGATACAGCAGATATCGAAGCCGGCAATGCCAAAACAACCGTCGTTGATCTGGACATGAATTGTGCTGACGGTCGTCGTTTGCCGGTGCGAATGTATCACCGGATACCGATCAATTCTGATGGTGCTCCAGGCACAGCCAGAACGCTTATTCTTAATCGTGCCAGCACATTTGGCGGAGACAATGCGCTCCAAGAAGCCGAGATTAGATTTACCCGCTTCTTTAATAATA
This sequence comes from uncultured Rhizobiaceae group bacterium, assembly GCA_938009335.1. GTDB lineage: Bacteria > Pseudomonadota > Alphaproteobacteria > Rhizobiales > Rhizobiaceae > JAALLB01. Next base: position 5,212 of record CALLHT010000135.1, on the reverse strand, counting down.
CGCCCGTCGCTATTGCAGGGCTTGATCGCGAAGGCCGCGTTGTTCGAACGAATGCTTCGTTCCAGAAAATGTTTTCTGACATCATAAGCCGGGCCAGCGGCAAACGCGGATTGAGGTTTCTTGATCTTTCTTCGGATGATGACCGCGATCGTCTGCAAAAACTATTTGACGATGCAATAACAAGTACTGCTGATGTGGATCCCGTTGAACTGGCAATTAATGATAATTCGGAACGCTTTGTGAGATTTTTTGTGTCTCACGTTGCCGACTCTCTGGAAGATTCTACCGGGAACCCTGAGCGTGTTATCGTTTATGCGGTTGAGACGACAGAACAACGCGTCCTTGAGAACCAGTTCTCCAAGGGGCAGAAAATGCAGGCTGTAGGTCAGCTTGCGGGTGGTATTGCACATGACTTTAATAACGTTCTGACCGCGATCATTGGCTTCTCGGACCTGCTGCTGACAAACCATAAACCTTCTGATCCGTCTTTTCAGGACATTATGAACATCAAGCAGAATGCAAATCGGGCCGCGAGCCTAGTGAGACAGCTGCTTGCGTTCTCACGGCGACAAACACTACGGCCGCAAGTGCTGCATATGGCCGATGTTTTGTCTGACTTACGGATGTTATTGGACCGATTGGTGGGTGATCGGGTTACACTCAATGTGAAACACGGTCGTGACCTTTGGCCGGTAAAAGCTGATGTCTCCCAACTCGAGCAAGTTCTGGTCAATCTTGTTGTCAATGCACGAGATGCCATGGAAGACGAAGGTTATCTAGAAATTCGCACCAAGAACATCACCGAGGATGAATGTCGACATACGATAACGTTCTCGGAATTTGTTCCGGCTGACTATGTTCTGGTGCAGGTGGAAGACGAGGGCTCAGGGATGAGCCAAGAGGTTTTGGATAAAATATTTGAGCCGTTCTTCTCAACAAAAGAAGTGGGGAAGGGAACCGGCCTTGGCCTCTCGACAGTTTATGGCATAGTCAAGCAAACGGGCGGTTTTATCTATCCAGAAAGTGAAGAGGGGCAGGGAACCACGTTCAACGTGTTCTTGCCTAGACATATTCCAGATGAAAAAGCTGAGGCGGAGGCGCCGGAAGAGGCGGCTGAAAAACAAGAAGAGCCTGCCAAAGATCTTACCGGCAACGCCACCATTCTACTGGTTGAGGATGAAGATGCTGTTCGTGCATTTGGTTCCCGAGCACTGATTTCGCGAGGCTATGAAGTACATGAAGCTGCAAGCGGCGTTGAGGCGCTTGAGGTGATGCAAGAATATGGCGACGAAATTGATCTGGTCGTCTCTGACGTTGTCATGCCGGAAATGGATGGTCCAACCTTGCTTGGCGAGTTGCGTAAAACATACCCAGATCTCAAGTTTATCTTCGTGTCTGGCTATGCGGAAGAGGCGTTTGCCAAAAATCTACCACAAGAGGAGCGAGACAAGTTTGGCTTCTTACCGAAACCATTCTCGCTCAAACAACTTGCCTCTACAGTGAAGGACATGCTGGAAGAATGAGGTTAGTCATCCCACCACCTTTGCAAGCCGTCATCTGCGCAGGTGGAATGTGGCTTGTGGCCAGCTATGTTCCGGAATTCAAATTTGAGTTTTCTTGGAATGTCTATTTATCAGCAGTTTTGGTGTTCATAGGGGTATGCATCGATTTTTCAGCGCTTTCGGTTTTTTTCCGATCGAAAACGACGGTTAGTCCAATTTCTCCTCAAAAAACCACGTCTCTGGTTGTGACTGGAATTTATCGGTTTACCAGAAATCCAATGTATCTTGGCTTAGCCTTTATTTTATCCGGCTTTGGGATATGGCTCGAGAATTGGGCTACCTTGCTGTTTGTGCCGGTGTTCATCTGGTATGTCACCAATTTTCAGATCATTCCTGAAGAAGAGATCTTGCTGGAAAAATTCGGCATTGAATATGCGGACTATTTTGCCAGTGTCCGCCGTTGGCTCTGACATAATAAGAACCTTTACTGTTTTTGAGCGATAGTTGCCGAGAACTGGCCTGTTTGCGCAACTGCAACCCCTAAAATGCTTGCGGTCCAAATCCAGCTCTGCTATCTGCAAGCAAATTCGTATTCGGGTGAGGGGATCAGTCTTGGTCTGAACCTTCGCTTTCGTTTCCAAAACCCATTCAAGGATGCCTCTTCAATCCGTCCGAAAAGAGCGGATTGCATGCAATAAAAACAGGTTTAAACACATGCAGGTTACAGAAACCCTCAACGAAGGTCTTAAGCGCGAACTCAAGATTGTTGTCGATAAAGGCGATATGGACAGCCAGGTTACGGCACGTCTGGAGGAGATGAAGCCAAGATTGAAGCTCAATGGCTTCCGTCAAGGTAAAGTGCCAATGCCGCATTTGAGAAAAATGTATGGCAAGCAGGCGATGGCTGAAATCGTCAATGAGTATATCTCCAAGCGCACTGGTGAGGTTCTGAAAGATCGCGACGAGCGTCCGGCTCAGCAGCCTGAAATTTCCATGACAGAAGATGAAAAAGAAGCTGAAGAAATCCTGACAGGTAAAAAAGACTTCGAATTCTCCATGTCCTATGAAGTAATTCCGGAGATTAATGCTCCTGAGTTGGAAAAGTTGAAGATCAAACGACCTGTAGCAGAGGTTTCTGATAAGGAAATTGACGAGCAGATCGAAAAAATTGCAGAGAGCAGTCGCCCATATAACGAGAAAAAGGGCAAAGCTGCGAAAAACGACCGCGTAACAATGAATTACCTCGGAAAAATCGACGGCGAGCCATTTGAAGGCGGTGCTGACAACGATGCGAAGCTTGTTCTTGGGTCAGGCATGTTTATTCCGGGCTTTGAAGATCAGTTGATCGGGAAAAAAGCTGGTGACGAAACCGTAGTTAAGGTTTCATTCCCAGACGAATACCAGGCAGCACACCTCGCAGGCAAAGAAGCTGAATTCGATGTGACCGTTTCGTTGGTTGAAAAGCCCGGCGATCTGGAAATCAATGATGAACTTGCAACCAATCTTGGTCTGGAAAGTGTCGACAAGCTGCGTGAAGCGGTTCGCGGCCAGATGGAAGGTCAGTTTGAATCATTTACCCGCGCCAAGGTTAAGCGTCAGGTTCTTGATTTGCTGGACGAAAAAACCAAAATGGAACTGCCCGGCAAGATGGTTGAACAGGAGTTCAATAACATTTGGTCACAGGTCACGACTGAGCTTGAGCGTGCTGGCAAAACCTTTGAAGACGAAGATACAACGGAAGATAAGGCCAAGAAAGAATACCAAGGCCTTGCAGAACGTCGTGTGCGTCTGGGATTGGTTCTGGCCGACATTGGCGAGAAGGCTGACGTTCAGGTAAGCGAAGAAGAGATTCAACAAGCGGTCTTCAGACAGGTTCAGCAGTATCCGGGCCAGGAACAGGAAGTGTTGAACTATTTCCGTGAACATCCCGATGCTGTTGCGGGCCTTCGTGCTCCACTCTACGAAGATAAAGTTGTCGATTTCATCATCGAAAAGGCAGATGTCACCGAAGAGACCGTTAGCCAAGAAGAGCTTATGAAAGAAGAGGAAGACGCGTAAGTTTCGTCTGACCCCTTCGTTTAATCTGATTTCGTGCCCGGATCCGTCCGGGCATTTTTGATCTTAAGTCCGGGTTTTTTGCGTTGTGACCCGATAAGATAAATTGTCATTGGCTCATACAGGCCCTTTTAACTGTTTCCGCGTTACCCTACATTCACCCAAATTATATAGATTCGCTTGAAAGGCATTTCTGCATGAAAGATCCGGTCGATACATACATGAACCTTGTCCCAATGGTTGTTGAACAATCAAACAGAGGGGAGCGGGCTTATGATATCTATTCTCGTCTTCTAAAAGAGCGTGTTATTTTTCTGACGGGCCCGGTTGAAGACCATATGGCGACTTTGATTTGCGCGCAGTTGCTGTATCTGGAAGCAGAAAACCCAAAGAAAGAGATAAATCTTTACATCAATTCGCCTGGCGGCGTGGTGACAGCAGGTATGGGTATTTACGATACCATGCAATTTATCAAACCCGCTGTATCGACCCTTTGTATTGGTCAGGCTGCTTCTATGGGTTCTTTGTTATTGTGTGCGGGTGCAAAAGATATGCGTTTTGCGTTGCCGAATGCACGGATCATGGTTCACCAGCCATCTGGCGGTTTTCAGGGGCAAGCATCGGATATCCAACGCCATGCTGAAGATATTATGAAAATGAAGCGTCGTTTGAACGAAGTTTACGTCAAACATACGGGTAATGACTATGAGACGATTGAGCAAACGCTTGACCGAGACCATTTCATGACCGCCGAGGAAACAAAAGAATTCGGCATTATTGACCGGGTTATTGAAGAGCGCGAAGACGGCGGTGACGAATAACGGGAAAGTGCACCGGCTTCGTTTTAGAAACTGGTGATATCCTGTTAAGTCTATGTGAATGTTTTGTGTCGTAGAATTGCGTTGAGTGGATTAGTCCTTGCCTTCATTCGTTTGGGATGTTTGTCTGTGACTAGGTTGGCACGGTTACTGCAATGCTGCTGATTTTGGGGCTTGGTCCCTTAGAGGCTGGTGTAAGGAAAAGTATATGAGCAAAGTTTCCAATTCAGGTGAATCTAAGAATACGCTTTACTGTTCGTTCTGTGGAAAGAGCCAGCATGAAGTTCGTAAGCTGATCGCAGGACCAACGGTATTCATCTGTGATGAATGTGTTGAACTTTGTATGGACATCATCAGGGAAGAGAATAAGTCTTCTATGGTTAAGTCCGGCGAGGGAATTCCGACACCTCAAGAAATCTTAGAGGTGCTGGATGACTACGTTATCGGGCAGGCGCATGCTAAGCGCGTGTTGTCAGTTGCGGTTCATAACCACTACAAGCGTCTGAATCATGCTAGCAAAAACCAAGACGTTGAGTTGGCGAAATCCAATATTATGCTCATTGGGCCTACTGGTTGTGGTAAAACACTTCTAGCTCAGACGCTTGCTCGTATCCTTGATGTGCCGTTTACAATGGCAGATGCTACAACATTGACTGAAGCGGGTTATGTTGGTGAAGATGTTGAAAACATCATTCTCAAACTGCTGCAGGCTTCAGACTACAACGTCGAACGCGCTCAACGTGGTATTGTTTATATTGACGAGGTCGACAAAATTTCCCGCAAGTCCGACAATCCTTCGATTACCCGTGACGTATCGGGCGAGGGCGTTCAGCAGGC
>CALLHT010000134.1 GCA_938009335.1 uncultured Rhizobiaceae group bacterium | reverse complement strand
ACTTGCTAAAATCTTGAAGTAGAGAACATAAGCAAACGCTGTGCACAGAATTGCCAGACCCAGCGTTGAAATGACAAGCTCGGTCGTTGGCGGACTAACCTCGAAAAATCCTTCAGTCGCAATCATGATGGGAAAGATGATTAGGCTAGCTGCTGTGAGTTGGCCCGTAGAAATCACAATCGGGTCTTGTTCCTTAAACCGCTTTCCAAAAACCCCTGCGAAGCCATAGGAAATTGTTGCGCCTAATACCGCAACTTGCGCCCAGGCGGAAGCCGTCAAACCCTGAACAAAATCTGCGCCAATTAGCACGGTAACGCCGATAAACCCGAGCGCTATGCCGATGGTTTTGTTTCTGGAGAATTTCTCATCGCTGGTAAAGCGATTGGCGATGATCAGCGTCCAAATCGGCGTCATAGCGTTTACAACAGAAGCAAGGCCGGAACCGATCTCCTGTTGTCCGATGAGGATTAGGGAAAAAGGAATGACATTGTTGATAATTCCCATGAGGATTATTGCGCCCAGCAGAGATCGGTCTGCTGGAAAGCGTTTTCTCGTAACGGCGAGAAAAATCCACAACGACAATGCGGCAAGTGCCACGCGCAAGAACACAACTGTGAATGGAGGCCACTCCAACATGAGGATGCGGCCAAACAAAAATGAACCGCCCCATATCAGGGCGAGAAGGGCAATCATTGCCCAATCTTTAGTGGAAGCGGTCGGGTTTTGGTTCATCCTGCCTGCTTATGGGAAAAGGGGGGCACGCGCTACCCGAAACTTGCGGCAAATACTGTCTATGAGTTGCCATTATAATGTCGGTATTGCAGTTTTCAAATTTTCGTTTATGAAGAAATGAAAGAAAAACGAAAAAATTTGAGTCATGTATATCAGTCCGCGTCATGAGAAAATCCTGGATGTTGCTAAGGCGGAAGAGCGCGTGCTGGTTGATGAACTTGCTGCTCGGTTTGGGGTTACGCCCCAGACCATACGAAAAGATCTGAATGAACTTTGTGATAAAAGACTTCTGACGCGCATTCATGGCGGTGCTGAGTTTCCTTCTGGTGTGGCCAATGTTGAATATGAAGATCGTCGTAAAATTGCAGCCGCTGAGAAGAATGCAATTGGTGCTGCCGCCGCTCAGCTGATTCCGGATGAATCGTCGCTCTTTATCAATATTGGCACAACCACAGAGGCCGTCAGCGAAGCTTTGTTGGGTCATGCGGGATTAATGGCGATCACCAATAACATCAATGTTGCCAATAAGATGCGCGTTTATCCCAAGTTTGAAGTAGTGATGGCCGGGGGTGTGGTTAGAAGCACGGATGGTGGTATTGTGGGTGAGACTGCGGTTGATTTTATTCGGCAGTTTAAAGTGGATCACGCGGTAATTGGTTCATCTGCTATCGACAATGATGGCGCTTTGCTGGATTTCGATATTCGTGAGGTTAAGGTGGCGCAGGCGATCATTGAGAATGCCCGGAATGTTATTCTGGTCGCCGATTCAACCAAGTTTGAACGCACCGCTCCTGTTCGTATCGGGCATTTGTCTCAGGTCAACACGTTTGTAACGGATCATTGCGGAAGCGAAAACATTCGTCTGGTTTGTGCCGAGAATGATGTGCGCCTGATCGAAGTAGGTGCCGGGTAGCCCCGAAAACGATACACAGCATTCGAAATATTTTCGTTTGACATTCGTTTTATTTTCACTTTTGATGAGGTGTCTTCATGATTGAAGACTGGTGTCTTGGGAGAGCATCGTGGCGAAAGTCTACGATATATTTGTTATTGGCGGCGGCATAAACGGCTGCGGCATTGCTCGTGACGCGGTTGGTCGTGGCTACTCTGTGGGTTTGGCAGAGATGAACGATTTGGGATCTGGCACCTCCTCATGGTCTACTAAACTCATACATGGTGGCTTGCGCTACCTCGAGCATTATGAGTTTCGCTTGGTGCGCGAAGCATTGATGGAGCGCGAAGTCTTATTGAAAATGGCTCCGCACATTATCTGGCCGATGCGGTTCATCCTTCCACACCACAAGGGATTGCGACCTGCTTGGCTGCTGCGGTTGGGTCTGTTTCTCTACGACAATCTCGGGGGCAGAAAAATCCTCCCTGGCACTCGTGTCTTACAGTTGAAGAACGACGAAGTGGGGGGGGTATTGAAAGACGAATTCACAAAAGCCTTCGAATATTCGGATTGCTGGGTGAACGACTCGCGCTTGGTTATTCTAAATGCGATGGATGCACATGAGCGGGGTGCTGACATTCATACGAGAACCAAAGTCGTTTCTGCACGGCAGACGCAGGACCTATGGGAGATTGACCTTCAGGCGACAAATACCGGAAAGAGCCGAACAGTTTTTGCCAAACTTATTGTCAATGCAGGCGGCCCGTGGGTGGACGATATTCTGAAACAATCTATGGGGAAGAATGACGTCAAAAACATCCGCCTTGTGCAGGGTAGTCATATTGTTATTCGCAAGAAATTTGATCACCCGAAAGCTTATTTTTTCCAGAATTCAGATGAGCGGATATTCTTTGCCATTCCTTACGAGCAAAACTACACGCTGATAGGAACAACCGATCAGGATTACGAAGGCGATCCGGGGGATGTCAGAATCTCGCCTCAAGAAATTGACTATCTGTGTGAAGGAGCAAGCGAATATTTTAAAGAACCGATTACGCCTGATGATATCGTATGGACCTATTCCGGCGTAAGGCCGCTCTATGACGATGGCGCTTCTAAAGCACAGGAAGCAACGCGGGATTATGTTCTGAAAACGGAAACCGAAGGTAGTCTCAAATTCATCAATATTTTTGGCGGTAAGATAACTACCTATCGGCGGCTTGCAGAAACGATGCTGGAAAAGATCGGCAGCATTATCGGAAATACAGGAAGTCCGTGGACTGAACGCAGCACACTTCCCGGTGGTGAATTTAGCGTCGAAGAGTATGAGCAACTGGTAGCGAACGTTCGCGAACAGTTTTCGTTCTTAGATGTTGGCCTAACCGAAAGGCTTGTTCGCGCTTACGGGATGAAAGTGTATGATGTGTTTCAAGGCGCAAAGTCTGAAGCTGATATGGGAATCGATTTTGGCAATGGTTTGAGTGAAGCTGAAGTTCGTTATCTGATTGAAAACGAATGGGCGCAGACAGCAGATGATGTTTTGTGGCGGCGTTCCAAGCTCGGTATTAGGTTTTCCAAAAAGGAGAAATCCAAGCTGGAGGCCTTTATCGCAGAAAACCTACAATCAAGGGAAGTGATGGCGGGGTGATGGTGAACAATGCTTGAGTTACGCAACATCTCCAAACAGGTTGGCAATAGCCTTCATATCAATGATGTTTCGATCACATTAGAGCGAGGGTCAGTAAATGTACTCTTAGGCCCAACGCTCTCAGGAAAAACCTCTCTGATGCGCTTGATGGCAGGTCTTGATCGACCCACTTCTGGAGAGGTCTTGATGAATGGCAACAATGTTGTCGGTATGCCGGTCCAAAAACGAAACGTGGCGATGGTCTATCAGCAATTCATCAACTATCCGGCAATGACCGTTTATGAAAACATTGCATCTCCAATGAGAGTGCTCGGACTTGATCGTGCAACCATTGACCAGCGGGTCAATGAGGCTGCTGAACTGATGAAGCTTACGCCCTATTTGGATCGAACGCCTCTCAACTTATCCGGCGGACAGCAACAGCGAACGGCCCTTGCAAGGGCACTCGTAAAAGACGCGGAATTGGTTTTGTTGGATGAGCCACTCGCTAATCTTGACTACAAATTGCGTGAAGAACTGCGCATAGAACTTCCAAAGATATTTGCGGAGACCGGTGCAATTTTTGTGTACGCAACAACAGAACCGCAGGAGGCTTTGTTGTTAGGCGGGAAAACCGCAACCATGCACGAAGGTCGCGTAACCCAGATTGATCGTACAATCGAAGTGTACAATCGCCCATCTGACATGCTGACTGCTCAAACCTTTTCAGACCCTCCCATGAATGTCCTTAAGGTAGAGAAAACCGGAAAAGACTTTGTCTTCGATGGTAAGCGAATTGATGTTCCAAAAAAAGTTACTGGGCTTCCCGATGGTTCCTATAGCTTGGGTGTGCGGCCACACCATATGTGGTTGGAAAAGCCTTCAGGAAAATCTACGAAACTGGAGTGCCAGGTTTCAACTACTGAAATCACGGGGTCAGAGAGTTTCATTCACTTACGCAGCAACGATAGCCATATGGTTGCTTTGGTTCACGGCGTACATCGTGTTGACGTTGATGACCTGGTTCCAGCCTATTTAAAGCCTGATAGCCTGTTTGTTTTTGATCAAGATGATACCCTTGTTCATGCTCCTGAAATTAGCGGTGAGGGGTAAACTCAGTCATGGCAAGTATCACCCTCGAAAATCTGGGACATTCCTACTACCCAAATCCGCAGACGCCGGCTGATTTTGCTTTGAAGGAGCTGGATTATGAGTGGGAAGATGGAGGTGCTTACGCTCTACTGGGACCTTCTGGATGCGGTAAGACGACGTTGTTGAATATTATCTCTGGTCTTTTGGTTCCCTCCAGAGGGCATATCAAGTTTGATGGGCAAGATGTGACGCATCTGCAACCTGAAGAGCGAAACATTGCGCAGGTTTTCCAGTTCCCTGTCATCTATGACACGATGACGGTGCGCCAGAATTTGGCCTTTCCACTGATGAACCGGAAAGTGCCGCAAGACGAAATCACAAAACGCGTTACAGAAATGATTGAAGTGTTGGATTTGTCAGAAAAGGCAGATCGTAAAGCACGCGGCTTAACGGCAGATGAAAAGCAAAAAATCTCATTGGGTCGCGGCCTTGTGCGCTACGACGTGAATGCAATTCTGTTCGACGAACCGCTTACGGTGATTGACCCGCATATGAAATGGCAGTTGCGGACAAAGCTGAAAGAGCTTCACCGTCAGCTTGGCCATACCATGATCTATGTGACCCATGATCAGACAGAAGCACTTACCTTCGCGGATAAGGTGGTCGTGATGTATGAAGGCGAAGTCGTTCAGATCGGGACACCAGAAGAGCTGTTTGATCAACCCGCCCATACGTTCGTGGGATATTTCATCGGTTCGCCCGGCATGAATGTTCTACCTTGCGAAATCAAAGGGAAAACAGCGAGCATAGGAAACGCCAAGGTGGATCTGGTGAACGGATACAATCTCACCGATGGTCAAATTGAGTTGGGCATACGTCCCGAATTCGTCTCATTGTCATCCGGTAAAAAAGGGGTTTCTGCACAGATTGAAGCGGTTGAGAATATCGGTCGCTTCAAGATCGTTAGGGCGAATTTGGAAGGGCATTCGGTAAACGCGGTGCTGAGAGAAGGTGAGCCGGTTCCTACTGATCCTAAACTTCAATTCGATGCCAGCCGGATAAATATTTATCAGGACTCGCATCTTGTCAGGGTGGGAGGCTGATCGTGGAAAAGACCTACAACAATAAAGCCTGGCTTCTCGTCATTCCGGTTTTTCTTTTGGTGGCAATAAGCGCGATCATCCCAATCATGACTGTTGTGAACTATTCTGTTCAGGACACATTCGGAAACAACCAGTTCTTCTGGGCGGGCACCGAATGGTTCCAGGATGTGTTACGTTCTGAGCGCTTTTGGGATGCGCTTGGTAGAAATCTCCTTTTTTCAGCGATCATTCTAACAATTGAAATTCCGCTCGGTATTGCGATTGCGTTGACCATGCCTAAGAAAGGCATCTGGGTTCCGGTATGTCTGGTCTTAATGGCGCTTCCGCTGCTTATTCCTTGGAACGTGGTCGGAACGATCTGGCAGATTTTTGGGCGAGCCGATATCGGCCTTCTGGGATATACTCTCTCGCAACTTGGGTTTGAGTATAATTACGCTAGCAATGTATTCGATGCTTGGGCGACGATTATTCTTATGGATGTCTGGCATTGGACCAGTTTGGTCGTGCTTTTGTGCTATGCTGGTCTCGTTTCAATTCCTGAAGCTTATTATCAGGCAGCTCGCATTGATGGGGCGTCTAAATGGTCTGTCTTTCGATACATTCAATTGCCGAAAATCCGGGGCGTGCTCATCATCGCGTTCCTGCTTCGATTTATGGATTCCTTCATGATCTACACGGAGCCATTTGTTCTTACAGGTGGCGGTCCGGGTAATTCAACAACCTTCATGTCTATTGATCTCGTCAAGCAAGCGATTGGTCAATTTGATTTGGGACCTGCCGCTGCAATGTCCCTCGTTTATCAGCTGATTGTTCTTACCGTCTGTTATGTGTTCTTCACGGTGATGAGCAATGTCGGCGTCGATAAACCCGATGAAAGGGTGGATGACTGATGACCACTCAAACAGGCGTAAAAACTGCCGCGACATCGCCTATAAGCAACATGGATACAACCACAGTTCGCGCTCAAAATCGTTTTGATCGTAAGAGCGTAACGCGCTGGTTGGTACCGGGTTTATATATCTTGTTTTTGATGCTGCCGATCTATTGGTTGATCAACATGAGCTTCAAAACCAATCAGGAGATTTTGTCGACCTTTACTCTGTTTCCCGCAAACCCGACGCTGCAAAATTATAAAGTCATCTTCACTGATGCATCTTGGTATACGGGCTATATCAATTCGTTGATCTATGTCGGATTGAATACCATGATCTCGATCTGTGTGGCGCTTCCCGCTGCATATGCGTTTTCGCGATATCGTTTTCTGGGCGACAAGCACATGTTCTTCTGGTTGCTGTCAAACCGTATGGCACCGGCTGCGGTTTTTGTATTGCCGTTCTTTCAGCTCTACTCAGCATTTGGGCTGATCGATACCCATATTGCGGTTGCCTTGGCGCATTGTCTTTTTAACGTGCCGTTGGCTGTTTGGATCCTCGAGGGCTTTATGTCCGGCGTTCCAAAGGAAATCGATGAAACCGCATATATTGACGGATATTCGTTCCCCAAATTTTTCATCAAGATTTTTACGCCGTTGATTGCTTCCGGAATTGGAGTTGCAGCGTTCTTCTGTTTCATGTTCTCATGGGTGGAACTGTTGATCGCGCGGACGTTGACAACGACGGACGCAAAGCCAATTGCTGCGATCATGACGCGAACTGTTGGTGCCTCCGGTGTGGATTGGGGCGTACTGGCTGCTGCTGGAGTGTTGACGATCATTCCCGGCGCACTCGTGATTTATTTTGTCAGAAACTACATCGCCAAGGGCTTTGCCCTGGGCCGGGTATAGGAGGAGAAACATGAACCTGTCATGGATGGCTTGGACCTTGCCCACCGCACTGTTTTGGATGGGAATTATAAGTTGCATACTGGCGATGTGTGTTTGGGAATATTTTTCACCGGGAGGGAACCCGCGCGTGGGTATTCTACGTTTCGAGACAACCCGCGGTGACCGTTTGTTTATCTCGCTGCTTGGCAGCGCTTTTATCCATCTTGCCTGGCTTGGACTTGTTGGTCCAAGCCTCTGGTGGGCTATGGCAATTTCATTGGTTTACGCTGTTTGCGTTTTCAAAACCGTTTGATTGCTTTTTAGAAACGCGAAGTTTGGAACGTTCCTGCTTTGCACAAATGTTGTAAGACTCAAGGGAGGAATTGAGAATGCGAAATTATCTACTTTCCACGGCAGCGAGTGCTGTCATGCTCCTGGCGATGGGTGCGAATGCCCAAGCTGATATGGCCGCGGCCGAGAAGTTTCTAGCGGAAGAAATTGGCGGACTATCGGTGCTTTCCGAAGCAGAGCAAAAGGCCGAGATGGAGTTTTTCATCAACGCGGCCAAACCGTTTGCCGGGATGGACATCAAAGTAGTTTCGGAAACCATTGGAACGCATGAGTATGAGTCGAAAGTTCTGGCTCCCGCTTTCACGGCTATTACTGGCATTAAAGTGACACATGACCTGATCGGTGAGGGTGATGTGGTCGAGAAACTGCAAACGCAAATGCAATCGGGCGAAAACATTTATGATGGCTACGTCAACGATTCCGATTTGATCGGCACGCACTGGCGTTATCAGCAAGTCCGCAACCTTACAGACTGGATGTCTGGCGAAGGCAAAGACGTTACCAACCCGGGGCTCGATGTTGACGATTTTATCGGCACATCCTTCACAACAGCGCCAGACGGTAAACTCTATCAGCTTCCGGACCAGCAGTTCGCGAACTTGTATTGGTTCCGGTATGACTGGTTCAATGATGATCAAAACAAGGCCGACTTTAAAGCAAAGTATGGCTACGATCTTGGCGTGCCTGTGAACTGGTCAGCCTATGAGGATATTGCCGAGTTCTTCACAGGACGCGATCTTTCGCGCCTTGGCGTTGAAGGCAAAGTCTATGGCAACATGGATTACGGCAAGAAAGATCCATCGCTTGGATGGCGTTATACGGATGCGTGGATGTCTATGGCGGGTATGGGTGATTCAGGCGAACCAAACGGCCTCCCTGTCGATGAGTGGGGTATTCGTGTGAATGAAAACTCACAGCCTGTGGGTTCATGTGTTGCTCGCGGTGGTGCGACCAACTCGCCTGCAGCGGTTTACGCGGTTGAGAAGGCGATTGACTGGTTGAAAAACTATTCTCCGCCAGAAGCAGCGGGTATGACCTTTGGCGAAGCCGGCCCAATTCCAGCTCAAGGTAACGTTGCCCAGCAAATGTTCTGGTATACAGCGTTTACGGCTGCAACCGTTAAACCTGACCTTCCGGTCATGAATGAAGACGGTACGCCGAAGTGGCGGATGGCACCTTCTCCGCACGGCGTTTACTGGAAAGATGGTCAGAAGGTTGGCTATCAGGATGCAGGTTCGTGGACTCTGATGAAATCAACCCCGGTTGATCGTGCCAAAGCTGCTTGGCTTTACGCACAGTTCGTAACGTCTAAGACTGTCGATCTGAAAAAGTCTGACGTTGGTTTGACGTTCATTCGTGAATCTACCATCAACTCCGATCACTTCACACAGCGTGCCGATAAGCTTGGCGGTTTGATCGAGTTCTATCGTTCGCCAGCTCGTGTTCAATGGTCACCAACTGGTACCAATGTGCCTGATTATCCGAAACTTGCCCAGCTTTGGTGGCAGAATATCGGTGATGCAATGTCTGGCGCAAAATCTGCTCAGGAAGCTTTGGACAGTCTGTGTGCAGCACAGGAAAAAGTTCTGGAACGTTTAGAGCGTGCTGGTGTTCAAGGAGATATCGGTCCGAAAATGAATGAGCCTGAAGATGCTTCCGTTTGGCTCGAGCGGCCGGGAGCACCTTTCGCCAAAATTGCAAACGAGAAACCTGCGGGTGAAACCATTGCATATGATGAGCTGATCAAAAGCTGGCAGTAAGGCTTGCGCTCTAAAGAGCGGTTAGCTTAACCTCCCTGATTA
>CALLHT010000133.1 GCA_938009335.1 uncultured Rhizobiaceae group bacterium | reverse complement strand
GGATTGGCAATTGTTAAACACATCCTTCAGCGTCATGATACGCGCCTGCAAATCATCTCAAAGCTCGGTGAAGGTACTGAATTTCGCATTCCGTTTGCTAGCGTGTCTGTTGAAAAACCAAAAAAATAAGCAATACCAATTGTTTAAGTTGTCATAAAACTGCGTTGTAAAGCTCCTAAAAGAGGACTTGTAACGGCGTGTTATATGTCTGGAGCATTGTTCATGCAAAGGCTCACAGACCTTTTTCACCCCTGGAAAACTAAATCTGTTTATCCAATCTGGAGTTTCAAATGACCTTCAAAAAATTTCTGGGCTTAACGTTCGGCGCAGCTCTTTTATCCACCACTGCAATTTCGTCTTCCCATGCACGGGATCAGATCCAGATCGTAGGTTCGTCAACGGTATTTCCGTTCTCAACTTCTGTTGCGGAGCAGTTCGGGCAAAAGACATCGTTTAAGACGCCCGTCGTTGAATCAACTGGTTCTGGTGGCGGAATGAAGCTATTTTGTTCTGGCGTCGGTGAAGGCACTCCCGACATCACAAATGCTTCTCGCCGCATGAAGGAAACCGAGTTCAAGTTATGCGTTGAAAACGGTGTTACCCCGGTCGAAGTTAAAATTGGCTTTGACGGTATTGTTCTGGCAAACGCAAAAGCCGGTCCTGAATTGAGCATCACTAGGGAACAGATTTTCCGCGCCCTTGCCAAAGAAATCCCAGGCCCCGATGGCAAAATGATCCCAAATCCTAACAAGACTTGGGCAGATGTTGATCCGTCACTGCCTCAGGCAAAAATTGAAGTGCTTGGTCCGCCGCCAACGTCAGGTACTCGCGATGCGTTTGTCGAGATTGCAATGGAAGGTGGGGCAAAAGAGATTGAAGTCCTAGCAGCCCTTCGCAAAGAAGATAAAAAAGCGTTCAAGAAGATTTCTCACGCCATTCGTGAAGACGGTGCATATGTAGAAGCTGGCGAGAACGACAACCTAATCATTCAGAAACTTGAAGCAAACAAAAACGCTTATGGCATCTTTGGCTTCTCATTCTTGGATCAGAATGCTGATAAAGTTAGAGGCGCAACGGTGAACGGCGTTGAGCCGGAATTTGAGAACATCGCGGCGGGAGACTATCAGATTTCACGCTCCCTCTTCTTCTACGTCAAGAAGGAACATGTGGGCGTTATTCCCGGCATCGAGGAATTTGTTGAGGAATTTACCAACGAAGATACTTGGGGCGAGGACGGATATTTGGCAGATAAGGGCCTTATTCCACTTCCCGAAGAAGACCGTGAGACTGCAGCTGAAGCTGCAATTTCAATGACGCCGCTGGCATTCTAATCCACAGTTTTGTGCCGCCCGAGAGAATTCTCTTTTGGGCGGCAACAAGTTTTCGAGTAATGAGTTGCCAAACATAACACAAAAATTGGTGCGGTCGGGGAGCGTATAATGGCCTTGTATATATTGGGTGCGCTGATTGTCGTAGCTCTGGTCACCTATGGCCTGGGGCGCTCGAAAGCCTTGGCAGTTTGCCAGAACAATGTTTCCATATTGCATTCCCGACCAACCTATCACGGTTGGTTTTTGGTCATTTGCAGCGCTGTTCCTGCTTTTCTTTTGGTTGTCATTTGGGCAGCATTTTCAGGGCGTATCATCGAAGGCATGGTCACAAGTCAGTTTGCCGATGAATTTACAGGACTTACCTTGCCGCAGGTGCAGGCGGTATTGAGAGATGCAAAGGCACTGGCCTTTGGAGGCATTGTCGGTTTCAAAGATGATCTCAAAGTCGAGGTGAGCGAGTTATATCTTTCTCTTCGCGGAACAAGTGATATCATTTTGTTAGTTTGCGCCGCATTATTGGCATTGGTCGGTTTAATCTTTGGCTACAAGCGAATAGCAGCTGAGTTTAGAACCCGGCATATTGTAGAGAAATTCGTAAGAGCGCTGCTGGCTGCCTGTTCAGTTGTGGCGATTTTTACAACTATTGGCATCATTTTGTCTTTGATCTTTGAATCAATCCGGTTTTTCGAACGCGTGCCATTTTTTGATTTTCTTTTCGGATATCATTGGTCACCGCAAAGTGCGTTTGAATCTGCTGGGGGTACGAGTCTATCAGACGATAACTCGCGTATTTTTGGGGCCATCCCGCTCTTTACAGGCACGTTCCTAATCACCTTCATAGCGATCGCAGTGGCAGCACCGTTTGGTCTGATGTCAGCGATTTACATGTCAGATTATGCAGGACCAACATTCCGCGCGTATGCAAAGCCGGCGCTTGAGGTTTTGGCGGGAATTCCAACCGTTGCTTATGGGTTCTTTGCCGCACTCACCATTGCACCTGCAATCAGGGGCTGGGGTGAAGCAATTGGCCTTTCGGTTTCGTCAGAATCAGCACTCGCAGCAGGATTGGTGATGGGCATCATGATCATTCCATTCGTCTTGTCGCTTTCTGATGATGTCATTAACGCGGTCCCGCAATCCCTGCGCGACGGGTCTTACGCAATGGGCGCAACCAAATCCGAAACCATCAGAAAAGTGGTGCTTCCAGCGGCTCTACCAGGAATTGTCGCAGCACTTTTGCTCGCGATTTCCCGTGCTGTAGGGGAGACCATGATTGTGGTGATGGCCGCCGGTTTGGCTGCCAATCTAACCATCAATCCGCTTGAAGCTGTGACGACTGTTACCGTGCAAATCGTGACGCTGTTACAAGGCGATCAGGAATTCAATAGCGCTAAAACGCTTGCTGCCTTTGCGCTTGGTCTGGTGCTCTTCGCAATAACACTGTGTCTGAACATCATCGCACTTCGTGTTGTCCGTAAATACAGGGAACAATATGACTGATACAACTTCAACAGGCTTGTCGAGTTCCCCGCAAACGGCAGGGAAGCGTGGAAGCGATGCCCACCGCGCACGGCTGAAAAAACGCTACGCGTCAGAGAGTCGTTTCAAGCTTCTTGGGCTAAGCGCGATCCTGGCATCGGTGGCGTTTCTAATTCTTTTGCTCTCGACGTTCATTCTCACGGGCTTGCCGGCGTTTACCTATAATTATATTTCGGTGCCTGTGGATTTGACATCGATCAACCGTGCTGAACTCGAAGAAACCATTGAGTTTAATGCAAACCTGAAGGAAGGCGAGAAAGCTAAACGTTATCCGAATTTCCGCAAGCCGATTTTGGAAAGCTTGTATGCGGAAATGCCTTACTTCAGCAGCCGTAAAGACAAGAAAGTTGCCCGGCAAGTTGTGACGGATGTGGCAGGTGTATTGCTGCGCGATGACGTTTTGAAAAACCCTGCACTTGCCGGAACCCAGTTTGACTATGAAGTGCCGGTTTCAGACTTTGTCGATTTGTACTTAAAAGGGCTGACGGCGTCCTCGACGCAGGAAACACCGCAAAGCAAATTGGCATTCTCACAGACTTCCGACGAAATAATGTTGCGTGCAGACAAGGATGTGTTTGCGGCAACGCTAAATGAAGTGAGGCTGGTTCTTACAGATCGTGCGGAGCGTGTGAACCGCCGGATCTTTGATATTAAACTGGCATTAGAGTCGCAGAACGAGATCATTGCTGCGAATACGAACGAGGAAAGCGTTGAGAAAGCTAAAGCAAATCTTCAGTCGCTCCAAAACGAACTGACAGAAGCAACCGCTAGATACGAGAACCTGCATTCCCGTAGCGTGTCCAATGATAGCACTGAAGTGCTAGACGAAAGCATGCCAACGGTGATGATTGAAGCCAATGGCGGTATCTTGAAACTTTCCAGCGTCAGCAGTCGTGAGGCAATTGGCTCGTCCATAATCCCGATGGACAGTCTCGATGCGGTAGACGCAGGTGAGTGGAGTTTGAAGTTTATCGCCGAAGCAGAAGCTGATCGCAAATTCAAAGATAAAGAGGTCGCTGCCCTTGATCGCTTGGTGTCAGATGGTCAGATCAACAACCGATTTGCCTCGATCTTCTTTACGAATGGAGATAGCCGTGAACCTGAAATGGCGGGTGTGTGGGGCGCGGTTGTGGGTTCCTTCTTCACAATGCTGGTAACGCTATTTCTGTCTTTCCCGTTGGGTGTGGCGGCTGCGATCTACCTGGAAGAATTTGCTCCAAAGAATAAGTTCACTGATCTGATCGAGGTGAACATCAACAATCTGGCAGCTGTTCCTTCTATTGTCTTTGGCTTGCTGGGGCTGGCAGTCTTTTTGAACTTCTTTGAGCTGCCCCGCTCAGCACCCGTTGTGGGCGGCATGGTTCTCGCCCTGATGACGTTGCCGGTTGTCATTATCGCTTCCAGAACAGCGCTTAAATCGGTGCCTCCGTCCATTCGGGAGGCGGCTCTTGGCGTCGGTGCATCAAAAATCCAGGCCGTGTTCCATCATGTGCTT
>CALLHT010000132.1 GCA_938009335.1 uncultured Rhizobiaceae group bacterium | reverse complement strand
AGTCATCTCCCAGCGTTACGAGCGCGGTTCGATCATCATCACATCCAATCTTCCCTTCGATGAATGGACCGAGTTGTTCGGATCAGAGCGTCTGACCGGCGCGATCCTCGACCGTCTCACCCACCATGTTCATATCCTGGAGATGAATGGTGAGAGCTATCGGCTCAATCAGAGTCGAAAAGCCAAATCCAAAAGTAAACCAGTCTCCGTGTAGGTTTGGCCTACGGCCAAAGCGCCCTAGCACCCGTCAGCTTCTTGGCGAGCACGTGCGCCAGGGCGCTACTACGCTCAACTGGCCAATTTTACTCCGCGATACTGACCCTTTTTGCTCCGCGACTGACAACACAGATCAAGAAAATGACGAATATTGAAGTTAAAGCAAATTATTTATTTAGCGAATAGGTCGTTTTATTGTTTGCAATACTTGATGCAATTTCTATAATCAAAGACAGGACAGGGGCCGACCCTTGGCCGTATTTTTCTAAGGGATATTACTCAAGGAATTAGTGGTGGACGACCGACCCTTACACGCACTCTCAATCTTTGAAGTTTTTGATCCAGCTCATCCTCGAAAATCTGTGTTTTTCGAGGATCAAGACATAGCCATGCAATACGCTATTTCGGTTCGTTCGGAGTTTGGCATTCCAAGTCCCAAGAGTGGGAAATCGATAGATGAGCATATCTTTGCATCGGTTTCTGATCTCGTGAACTTCTTAAATGGGTTTTCGGAATCAATGACGACGCGAGAGCTTGAATCTTACGTCGATAGAACACAGCGCATTGATAACGATTTACCCTAATAACCCTTTTCAGGGTTTTCACCCTTATCATCGTTTAGGTCGCTTTCAGCGTTTTTACGGTGTTCACCCTGCTAGCCTTTTTCACGCTGTTCGAGTCTTTGACTATGTTCAATGTTTCCAGCGTAGTTAGGGTGAAAGGTGTAAGGCCCGTGGTGAAATGCGGAGACTTGCGAAGCTGGCGATTGAACCCGTTCGAAGAGTGAAGAGAGGTGTTGCCCATGCCGCAGCATAACGCGATGCCATCATTGGTTGATCCAAAACCAGACGATACGAGCTTGAACGACTTTATGCTTGGTGGCGACAGCGATGAAGTAGAGCAGGGCACTACTGCCAAGCTGCCAGCTAAAACAAAAGCGAGATCCAAACCAAAAGCCAAGCCTAAGGATAAAGTGAGCCTTCAACGCTCGATCTACTTCACCGAAGCAGAGGTGGCGTACATAGACAGCCAGCGAGGCGTTGCGAAAATGTCCACCTATTTACGGCAGGCATTGCACGATGCAGGTTTCTTCAAAGGGATGAAGAGGTAGATTCAGTAGTGTTTGAAGAGTGGAAACGATTATCACCCTTTTCACTCTGAAAAGGGTGATTAGTGTAAAAAGGGTGAAAACCCTGAAGATGGTTTTTTGCCTTGTGCGTTTGAATTGAAGGAGCGTTTGCTGCTGAATTGAAGGAGCGTTTGCTGCACGCGACGAGTTAGCGAAGCGGCGCGATGTGAAGCGAAAGAATATGCAGGATTTGTAACCTATGGCCCATTTACGCGTGATTGAAGGTGATGCTGAACCATACGATGCTGATCTATCTTTACTGACTCCCAAGATCGTAT
This sequence comes from uncultured Rhizobiaceae group bacterium, assembly GCA_938009335.1. GTDB lineage: Bacteria > Pseudomonadota > Alphaproteobacteria > Rhizobiales > Rhizobiaceae > JAALLB01. The sequence continues at coordinate 1,837 of CALLHT010000132.1, read as the reverse complement.
TGCATGATGCCAAACCCACGCATCACCTTCGTTTTAATGTGCAAGCACATGCACAATTGTCACCGAGTCAGCGGGACAGTGCATCCTCGCTGTGTGTCGTTTGTAGCGATGTAGCCAATAGTCCCGATGGTTATGTGCAACAGCACCTAGATAGACTTTATGCCGACAGTCCAACCGTGCCACGCGATCAAAAAACATTATTGGCTGGAAGTGTCACCGTCCGGCCTTTGAGCGCGGCTGAAAAAGAAGATATTTGACATAGGGCATCGTTTGCCCGTTGCAGTGTCCCTTGATTGACGCGGCGCTCGCTGCATTCCTTCGCGGCGTTGCATGCTACGTTATTTCGTTCGCTCTGATCAATCGCGGTTCAGCTTATTGTCAAATACAGAAGAGAACTGATCGATAATGCGGGAGACTGCTGAAAGCAGCTTGCGCAGGGGCCGACGTCCTGGTGGGGTGGCGTCGGCCCCGAATTGATCTCGACCAGACCGGTGCTGAGTATTTGGGAAATTAGACTGCTAAAGTTCAATGCCGGAGAAGTCACTTCTATTGTCCGGCCCACCGACAACGGGCATGCGTCAGGAGATTCAATCCACCGCGAAACCACCGTTTACAAGTTGCCCATAAGTTATTGATACTTCGTCGTGAACAAAAAGTGTCCGTTTACACAAAAAACTAATAAAAACAAGGCCTGAATGCGGATTGCAAATCCGTGTACACCGGTTCGATTCCGGTCGTCGCCTCCAATGATTTCAGTGGCTTGAGCCATATCTGCGTATCTCCTGTTTGATATTTGAAACAGCCGTTGAAACTTTTACGTTTTGGGCTTGTTCCGTTCCATGAGGTGCGCGCATTCTGCGCACGCTGCGCGAGTTCTCTTTGTCTGACTTGCCCTCCGTACTTTTTCAGCATTTCCACACCCGAATGACCGGTGACGGCTTCGACCATCTCGTCGTCGCATCCTAACTGATAGAGTTCGATTGTCGCATTCTTTCGCAGACCGTGCGTGACATAGGTCTTGGCGTCGGGGTGCTGCATCTGCGATTTGATCTTTCGCATTTCTTCAGCAATGGTCCGGTAGCTGACAGGACGGCCATCGCGGTCGGTGATAACCGCCTATGGCAGGTAATGCCTGTCTTCAATGACCTGGAGGAACTCAATCAGTGGCTGGAAGAGCGGTGCATCGCGTTGTGGTCGGAAACGGCGCATGGAACCCTGCCCGGCAGCATCGCAGATGTCTGGCAGGCAGAACAGTCAATGCTGATGGCCCTGCCGCCTGCGTTTGACGGGTTTGTTGAGCACAGCAAACGTGTATCACCAACATGTCTGATCACCTTCGAGCGCAATCGCTACAGCGTACCCGCCAGCTTTGCGAACCGGCCTGTCAGCCTGCGTGTCTATCCTGATAGACTGGTCATCGTCGCTGAGGGACAGATCGCTTGCACACATGCGCGGATCATCGAGCGATCCCATCATAAGCCGGGAAAGGTCATCTACGACTGGCGCCATTACTTGGCCGTCGTGCAACGCAAACCCGGGGCCCTTCGCAACGGAGCCCCATTCACCGAGATGCCTGCGGCCTTCAGAACCTTGCAGAATCTGATGTTACGCAGGCCGGGTGGCGACCGGGAGATGGTCGATATTCTATCGCTGGTCTTGCAGCATGACGAACAAGCGGTTCTGTGTGCTGTAGAAATGGCGTTGGAAGCGGGCGTCCCGACAAAGACGCATATTCTCAATCTCTTGCACCGGTTGGTGGACCGCAAGGCAACGGATCACCCAGAAGTAGATCCACCAGATGGACTAAGCCTCCAGAACGCCCCACAGGCAAATGTAG
>CALLHT010000131.1 GCA_938009335.1 uncultured Rhizobiaceae group bacterium | reverse complement strand
ACGGTTGCAAGCGGTTGGCCTTCCTGAACTTCATCGCCTTCTGAAACGGCAATCGAAACAATCAGCCCTGGCATTGGACAGAGCAGCAGGTTTGACGTGTCGGGTGCGACTTTTTCCGGCATCATGGCGAGGAACTCAGCTTGACGTGCGCTCAGAACTTTGACGTCCATATCCGCACCACGCCATCGAATGCGGAAGCCGGTGTTTGTGGTATCCACTTTGAGGCTTAGCGTTTCGCCATTGACGGCGACATTCGCCAGACTGTCACCCGGCCGCCAATCGGTTTCAACCGTATGTTCTGTTCCACCAATTGTAACATTGGCGCCTTCATTGCGCAGGTCAGTCAGTTCCAGCGGCAGGTGATGTTTATCGATGACGGCGACCCACTGCGTGCCTACTTTTCGTGTATGATTGGCAAGCGCTCCGGTGAGACGGGTGCGGCGTAATTCTGAAATCATGTTTAGCGCAGAGGCGGCAGCGGCAAGTTTCTCGCGCGCGGTCTCGTCTAGTGTTACGCCTTCAAAGCCATCAGGATATTCTTCCGCAATAAAGGCCGTTGTCATGTCGCCGGAACAGAATTTATCATGATCCATGACGGCAGAGAGAAACGGCAAGTTGTGGCCAATGCCTTCGACCTCAAAACTGTCGAGTGCCTCGCGCATTGCGCCAATGGCCTGCGCACGGGCCGGTCCCCACGTGCAAAGCTTTGCGATCATGGGATCGTAGAACATTGAAATCTCACCGCCATCAAAAACGCCTGTATCGTTTCTAACTATGGTTTTGTCTTCGCGCTCGCCTTCTGCTGGTGGGTTATAGCGTGTCAGGCGACCAATGGACGGCAGAAAGTTGCGATAGGGGTCTTCAGCGTAAAGACGGGATTCAATCGCCCAGCCATTGAGCTTCACATCTTCCTGTTTGATGGAAAGCTTCTCGCCATTAGCAACGCGGATCATCTGCTCCACCAGGTCAATTCCAGTGATGAGCTCCGTCACAGGATGCTCTACCTGCAGGCGGGTGTTCATCTCCAGAAAGTAGAAATTCTTGTCGCCATCCACGATGAATTCCACCGTGCCGGCGGAACAGTAATCAACTGCCTTTGCAAGCGCGACAGCTTCGTCGCCCATCGCCTTGCGGGTTTTTTCATCCAAAAACGGAGAGGGGGCTTCTTCAATGACTTTCTGGTTTCGGCGCTGTATCGAGCATTCGCGTTCACCGAGATAAATGCAATTGCCGTGCTGGTCACCCAGAACCTGAATTTCGATGTGGCGGGGTTGGGTTACAAATTTTTCGATGAAAATACGATCATCACCAAATGACGATTTTGCCTCATTCTTGGAAGACTGGAAGCCTTCGCGGGCATCTTCATCATTCCAGGCGATGCGCATGCCTTTGCCGCCGCCGCCAGCGGAGGCTTTGATCATGACAGGATAGCCGATCTCTTTCGAGATTTTGATGGCTTCGTCTGCATCCTCAATCAGGCCCATATGGCCCGGCACGGTGGAAACACCTGCTTCCTGTGCGAGTTTCTTCGAGGTAATCTTGTCGCCCATGGCTTCAATCGCGCCCACAGGTGGGCCGATGAACGCAATCTTGGCTTTTTCAAGTGCCTCAGCAAATTTCGGGTTTTCAGACAAAAAGCCGTAGCCGGGGTGAACAGCCTCTGCGCCACTTTCTTTGATCGCCGCTAAAATCTTGTCGATGACAATGTATGACTCCGCGGCAGGTGGTGGGCCAATGTGAATTGCCTCATCGGCCATCTTCACATGAAGGGCGTCACGGTCTGCGTCGGAATAAACAGCGACAGTTGCAATGCCCATTTTCTTTGCGGTCTTGATAACGCGGCAGGCAATCTCGCCCCGGTTGGCAATGAGAATTTTCTTAAACATTATTCGGTCTTTTCGGTTTCTTCGTCGCTTTTGATCAGATCAGGCGCGAGCACTTTCAATCGGTCAAGGTGTGTCTTTTCGAGTTCTGCATCGCCGAGCGCGTTTGCAATACGGCTCATCCCGACATGGGCTGGCACATAGTCCGGATCGATGTCGAGAGCAGCGCGAAACCAGAAGCGTGCACGTTTTGGGAGTTTACGCTCTTCAAGCACACGGCCACGATCAGCAAGGAAGCGTGGATTTTCCCGCAAGCCTTTAAAGGCTTCCTCAAACCAACGTACGACCTCGTCTGTTTCATCACCGCGCACATGGGTTGCAACGCCAAAGCCCCAGAAGATATCCGGCAGGTTGGGGTTTATAAGCCATGCCTGATTGAAGCGGCGGATTGCTTCGTTTGGTTTTCCCTGGCCGATCTGTTCCCAACCCAATTGTACCACGCCTTGGGCTGCGGCCAACTCATCTCCCTTGGTAAGGGCGAGAACCTGCTTGATGAACTTGTCGTCGTTTTCCTTATCTGCCTCAGTTTTTTCTACGCCTTCCCATATGGGTGTGGGTTTGGCCTCAAACTGTGCGTGGGCTGGGAGGGTGGCTATAATAGAAAAAAGGAGACAGGACAATATTATCAGAACTTGCCTTAGATAACGGACGTCATCCTCGGGCTTGACCCGAGGATCGAGCATGGCAGTTCCTTGGATCCTGGATCCTCGGGTCAAGCCCGAGGATGACGGAGTGCGTTTGATCATATCTGCCACCTCACAATGGAATATTATCATGCTTCTTCCAAGGATTTTGTAGGTCCTTGTTTCGAAGCGAGGCGAAGGCGCGGGCAACGCGTCTACGCGTATTGCGTGGGTAGATCACATCATCGATGAAACCCATTTCTGCAGCCACAAACGGGTTGGCGAAGCGGTCTTCATACTCTTTTGTGCGAGCAGCAATTTTGTCCGGATCATCCAGCTCTGAACGATACAGAATTTCTGTAGCACCTTTTGCGCCCATCACCGCGATTTCCGCTGAAGGCCAAGCATAGTTCACATCACCGCGCAGGTGCTTGGAGGCCATTACATCATAGGCGCCGCCATAGGCTTTGCGGGTTATGAGCGTCACCTTTGGTACGGTAGCTTCGCCATAGGCAAAGAGCAGTTTTGCGCCGTGTTTGATCACGCCGCCATATTCTTGTGCCGTGCC
>CALLHT010000130.1 GCA_938009335.1 uncultured Rhizobiaceae group bacterium | reverse complement strand
CGCCATTCCACCAGTGGGAAACCTTGCCGAAGATCAAGTAAGGAAACGAATTGAACCGCCACAAGCCTGTCTTTGGCGGTTCATCCTCATTTGGAAAAGATCATGTCTGTAGAAGCAATTGAACCAAACTCAGAAGATGTGTTGATCTCTTCAGCAATGCCGGGAGATTATTACCGTCTTATGAAGCCGCGGGTCATGTATCTCGTGATCTTCACTGCGTTTGTTGGCATGTTATTAGCGCCAGCCAATATCAACCCGCTACTTGGATTCATTGCAATCCTTTGCATTTCTATCGGGGCAGGCGCATCCGGCTCTTTGAACATGTGGTATGACGCAGACATTGATGCGGTTATGGATAGAACTGCAAAACGCCCAGTGCCTGCGGGCGCAGTCACGGCAGATCAGGCGCTAATCTTTGGTGTGATCCTATCCTTCTTCTCCGTGATGACATTGGGCTTGATGGTGAACTGGCTCTCAGCATTCTTGCTCGCATTCACCATCTTCTTTTACGCCGTTATTTACACAATGTGGCTTAAACGCTCGACGCCGCAAAACATTGTTATCGGTGGTGCAGCTGGTGCATTCCCCCCAATGATTGGTTGGGCGGCGATGACCGGAACTGTGACTGTTGAGAGTGTTGTTCTTTTCGCGATTATCTTTCTGTGGACCCCACCGCATTTCTGGGCACTGGCTTTATTCCGCCTGAAAGACTACGAAAACGCTTCCGTGCCGATGCTGCCAAATGTTGCCGGTGAGCGTTCCACCCGCAACCAAATTCTTGTTTATGCAGTTCTGCTTGCGCTCTCTGGTATTCTTCCAACGGTTCTAGGCTTTGCTTCTGTTTTTTATGGTGCATTCGCTGCTGCACTGGGTGGTCGTTTCTTATGGTTATCCTACAATGTGTGGAAAGAGGGTTCAGAGGAAAACGGATATAGCTTTGAGAAGAAGCTGTTCGGTTTCTCAATTTTGTATCTCTTCGCAATCTTTGCAGCCCTTGGCATTGAAGCGATCATCATGCGGGTGATGGGCTAATGGCTGAGGGTAAATTCACAGAAGAAACCGTTTCCATGACCGATGCGCAGAAAAAGGCGCAACGTTCTAGAAACATCATGATTGCTTTGGTTTTGATCGCTTTTGTCGTGCTCCTTTATTTTGGAACTCAGGCGAAACTCGGCGCTAACATTCTACAACGTCCTTTATAGGAAACCTGATGACTGAGAATACAACACCACCAACCATGCAAAAGCGGAGCAACGCAAGCGTTGTATCAATGTGCGTTGGCATGGTGCTTGGCATGGGCGGTTTGGCTTACGCATCGGTTCCGCTGTATGAGCTTTTCTGCCAGGTGACCGGTTATGGTGGCACGACCCAAAGGGCCGAGCTTTCAGACACCGTAAATGTCATTGATCGCAAGATCAACGTCCGCTTCGATGCGAATACCGCATCCAGTCTTGATTGGAACTTTGCGCCGGAACAGCGGGAAGTCTCCCTCAAATTGGGCGAGACGATGGTGATCAATTACGTGGCGAAGAATCTGTCCGACGAGCCGATTGTGGGAATGGCGAGTTTCAATGTAACGCCGCAGGCAACAGGCGTATTCTTTAATAAGGTAGAATGTTTCTGTTTCACTGATACGTATATTGAGCCAGGCGGAACGCTTGAAATGCCAGTGGTATTTTATGTCGATCCTGACATGGACAAAGAAGAGGCGATGAAAAGCCTCAACACAATCACCCTTTCATATACTTTCTATGAGAGTGACACGACGCCAGAAGAAATGACTGCTGAACAAGCCGAACTTGATGCTGGCGAAACTGAAAACGAGAATTTATAACAACCACCATCCGGGGGAAGCCGGTTGTAATTTGGGAGTTCAAAATGGCTGACGGTCATAACGTAAACCACGATTATCACATCATCGATCCAAGCCCATGGCCGCTGATCGGAAGCATTGGCGCGCTCGTCATGGCTTTTGGCGCAGTGGGTTACATGCGTTCGCTTGCTGAGAGCGATTTTATTGTTGCTGGAATGAACCTCGCGAGCGGTGGTCCAACACTTCTGCTGATTGGTTTAGCAATTGTGCTCTACACAATGTTTGCGTGGTGGAGCGACACGGTTAAAGAAAGCCATCAAGGCCATCACACCCGCGTTGTTTCTTTGCATCTTCGCTACGGCATGTTGCTGTTCATCGCATCAGAAGTCATGTTTTTTGTGGCTTGGTTCTGGGCGTTCTTTGATGCAAGTCTTTTCCCGGGAGAAGCAGCGCAGGTAGCTCGTGTGGAGCATACCGGTGGTATCTGGCCTCCACAGGGCATTGAGGTGCTTGATCCTTGGCACTTGCCACTCTTCAACACTGTTATTCTCCTGCTTTCCGGAACAACAGTGACATGGGCACACCATGCGCTGATTGAAGGCGATCGCAAAACCCTTAAAGGCATGCTTTTGGTAACGGTGTTGCTCGGCATCTTGTTCAGTTTCGTTCAAGGGTATGAATATGCTGAAGCACCGTTCACGTTCTCAGAATCAATTTACGGCGCCACATTCTTCATGGCGACTGGGTTCCATGGCTTCCACGTTCTTGTTGGAACCATCTTCCTGCTGATCTGTTTGTTCCGAGCTTTGGCAGGGCATTTCACACCTGAAAAACATTTCGGATTTGAGGCTGCTGCCTGGTACTGGCACTTCGTTGACGTCGTATGGCTCTTCCTATTCTGTTGCATTTATGTTTGGGCAAGTGTCGGCGCTACGATTGCGGTTCACTAATCCGCAATCATTTGAATTCGAACGAGGCGGTCTTGATGGCCGCCTTTTTCTTTTTAACCAGAAACAGGACCCTAATGGCGCAAGAAAAATCATATATGGAGCCTTCGTCGCTGGAAGTTGGTCTCAAAGGGTGCTGTCCGCGTTGTGGGCAGGGAAGGCTCTATGATGGTATGTTGAAACCGGCAAACCAATGTCTTGCGTGTAAGCTGGATTATTCATTCATCGATTCTGGCGATGGACCTGCGGTCTTTGTGATCCTGATCATCGGGTTTATCGTGACTGCAATGGCATTGGCGCTTCAGACCAGCATTAATCCGCCAATATGGCTGCAAGTCTTGATATGGACTCCTGTGATACTTGCATTGTCTCTATGGGGGCTACGTTTTGCAAAAGGCGTGATGATATCTCTACAATTTCAAACAAAGGCGAAGGAAGGCGAATTGGGTGCAGACAATGATTAATCGTTCGAACATTATCCTTTTATTCTGCATGGTTCTTGGTCTTGCTGTGCTGATCGCTTTGGGAGCCTGGCAGGTAAAAAGGTTGCAGTGGAAGGAGGCGCTGATCGAACGGGTAGAGAAGCGAATTGCCTCCGAGCCGGTCGCACTGTCAAAATTGGAAGCGGGTGGTTTCAACAGGGACACCCAAGAGTATCAGCCGGTCTTTGTGACAGGCACGTTTGATCATGACAGCGAGGTCTATTTCTTTACAACAGCAAAGGGCGGGGCGTCTGGATGGAATGTCCATACTCCGTTGAACCTAAACGACGGCAGAGTCGTCATTGTGAACCGTGGTTTTGTTCCGTTCACCCTAAAGGAGCCTGAAAAAAGGGCAGAAGGCCAAGTTTTGGGAGAACAGCGCGTGGAAGCCTTGCTGCGTTTCCCGCTAAGCGAGCGTCCGTTGGGATCATTGGCCAACAGCCCGGAAACTCGTGAATTCTATTGGCGCAACGTAGGTGAAATGGCAGGGGTCATGGGTGGGGCGAAGGATAAGTACCTACCAGTTATACTCGATCAGTTGGAAAACGAGATATCTGGCGGATGGCCAAAGGGTGGCACCACCATCACCAAATTCACAAACAGCCACCTCCAATATGCCGTGACTTGGTACGGACTTGCCTTGACCTTGCTTGGCGTTGGAGGCTACTTTTTGTTCTCACGCAGACAGGCGGAAAATGATGAATAAGCAACCCCTTACGCTTCGACTATGCGGACCACGCGGGTTTTGCGCTGGAGTAGACCGGGCAATCCAGATGGTTGTCCTTGCGCTGAAAAAGTATGGTGCACCAGTCTATGTGCGGCATGAAATCGTGCACAATCGTTACGTGGTAGAAGGGCTTGAACAGAAGGGCGCAATCTTCGTTAAAGAGCTTGATGAAATACCCGAAACCAAGCAGCCCGTCATCTTCTCTGCTCACGGAGTACCAAAATCCGTTCCTGCCAACGCTGAAAGCCTGAATCTCCATTATTTGGATGCAACCTGTCCGCTTGTCTCTAAGGTGCATAAACAAGCCATCCGTCATATTCGACAGGGGCGTCACGTGCTCCTAATTGGACATGCAGGCCATCCTGAAGTAATTGGCACAATGGGACAGGTACAAGCGGACGAAATAACTTTGATCGAAGATGTAGAACAGGCGAATGCTTATGAGCCAAGCGACGCGAATGCACTTGGTTTTGTGACACAGACAACCCTCTCAGTTGATGATACGGCAGAGGTGATTGAAGCTTTGAAGGCACGGTTTCCTAACTTGCAAGCGCCAGCTGCTGAATCGATTTGTTATGCGACGACCAATCGTCAGGAAGTTGTGAAAGTAGCGGCGGACAATGCAGATCATTTTTTGATCGTCGGAGCACCAAACTCGTCGAATTCAAAACGCTTGGTCGAAGTGGCTACACGTGCTGGTGCTGCACGTTCATGCCTTGTACAGAAGGCAGATGAAATTCCTTGGGCCGAAATGGAAGGCGCAAAAACCGTCGGACTATCAGCCGGAGCATCTGCACCTGAGATTTTGGTCAATCAGATCATTGAAGCGTTCCGGGAGCGTTTTGACCTGACGCTTGATCTGGTTGAGACGGTAAAAGAAGATGAAGAATTTCTGGTTGCACGTGATCTTCGCGATACCGAACTCACAACCGATGACATGGCATTTGTGAACGGCTGATATGGCAGTTTATACAGAAATTCCAGACGCAGAGCTGGCTGAATATCTAAAACGCTATGACATTGGCGAATTGCATTCTCTCAAAGGGATAGCGGAAGGCGTAGAGAATTCAAACTACCTTCTTTCAACAGATGCTGGGTTGCATATTCTCACGCTCTATGAGAAGCGGGTGAAAAAAGCTGACCTCCCATTTTTCTTGGGCCTCAAGGATCATTTGGCTGAGAATGGTGTTATCTGTCCGCGACCCATACCGATGCGCGATGGAGAGACATTGGGAGAGTTAGCAGAACGCCCATCTGCCATAATCAGCTTTTTGGATGGCAATTCTGTCAAACGTTCGAATCCGTCTCATTGTGAACAGGTCGGCACAGCGTTGGCTCAAATGCATCTGGCTGGCGAGGGTTTTGAGCTTAGCAGAGAAAATTCACTTAGCCTCAAGGATTGGGAACCGCTGTTTAATATGTCTGGCCGGCAGACTGAAACGGTCGCTATGGGCTTAAGCGCGATGATCCGCGATGAACTGGCTTTCTTGCAAGAACACTGGCCATCGGATCTACCAACGGGCATCATCCACGCCGATCTATTTCCGGACAACGTGTTCTTCCTGAAGGGCGAGCTTTCAGGCCTGATAGACTTCTATTTCGCTTGCAATGATATCCTCGTTTACGACGTCGCTATCTGTCTTAATGCCTGGTGCTTTGAGCCGGATAATTCGTTCAATGTCACCAAAGCTGCAAAACTGCTACGCGGCTATAATGCTGTGCGAGCGTTGTCAGACGCGGAGGCGAATGCGTTACCAATTTTGTGCAGGGGAGCTGCATTGCGCTTCCTGCTGACTCGCCTTTACGATTGGCTCAATGTTCCCATTGGTGCGCTGGTTACCCCAAAAGATCCTTCAGAATATATCGAGAAGCTGCGTTTTCATCGCCATGTTCAAAGCCCGTCAGAATACGGAATTGATATCAAATGAAGCGCGTAGAGATATGGACCGATGGCGCCTGTTCAGGCAATCCGGGACCTGGCGGTTGGGGGGCATTATTGCGCTTTGGTGACAAAGAGAAAGAACTCTATGGTGGCGAAGCAGAAACCACTAACAACCGAATGGAACTCACTGCTGCGATTGAAGCGCTCAATGCGCTGAAGGAAGCCTGTGAAGTAGAACTCACAACGGACTCGCAATACGTGAAGGGTGGGATGACCGGCTGGATATTTGGCTGGAAGAAAAATGGCTGGAAAACCGCAAACAAAAAGCCAGTTAAGAATGCCGAACTTTGGCAAGCGTTGGACGAGGCCGTTTCACGTCACAAAGTGAATTGGCATTGGGTCAAAGGCCATGCAGGCCATCCCGAAAATGAAAAGGCGGACGAACTCGCCCGCCTCGGTATGGAAGATTATAAAGCTTAGGCTTTCTTACAAAGCTGCAAGAATTGTCTCTGCACCCGATGCAACTGCATCCTTAGGCGAATCCTCAACATTTAAGGTCGTGACAGTACCGTCTTCAACGATCATTGCATACCGCATTGAGCGCGTACCCATTCCAAAAGCAGACATATCCATATCGAGGCCAACCGCCTTGGTAAAGTCTGCGCTTCCATCCGCGAGAAAATGAATGCCGGCATCACCGCCAGAAGCACCAGCCCATTGGCTCATCACAAACACATCGTTTACGGAAACAACCGCAATATCATCCACGCCTTTTGCCTTAATCGCTTCCGCATGTGTGACATAGCCCGGGAGATGATTGGCATTACAGGTTGGAGTAAACGCACCAGGTACGGCAAAGAGTACAACCTTTTTTCCAGCAAAAATATCTGATGTGGTTTTTTGTGCCGGGCCGTCTTCAGCCATGTACGTAAAGGTTGCCTCAGGTAGTTTCTCGCCAACGCCAATAGCCATAAATTTTCTCCAGATCAAAATTGTATTGTTGATCTGGATATAAGCCCTTTAGCATTAGGATCAATCCCGAATTTCAATCCCCTTGGTGCCTGCAACAAACGTAAGGGCTAACTTCTCAGGTGTGACTTCCGCATTTTTGGGAATATTTTTCAGATCAAGATGAAACGTAAGTCTGCCGTCTGCTTCACTCTTAAATTCGGCGGGCGTCAAATACCAATCAGAGGGGCCTTCTGCGAAAAGAGCGGGTGTATTGCCTTCTAGTGGATAGGTCAGACCAATCTCAAGTGTATCTTCGTTTAGTTGGTTCATTTTAAGCGACACATCTGAAGGCTTCATTTGAGTGGGCATTTTTAGTTTAGCAAACGACAGAACGCGCTTTGCGACTGGATCTGATTGGAAGAACTGATCAGGCGTAATCGTAAAGTTTGCTTTGGCGGGGATGCAAATCTCTTCGCAAACTCCGATAAGCATATCGAGATTGAGCGTGGGACTCTGGTTGCTGCTTACGTCGCCTGAGAGAGGAAAAACAACAGAGTTTTTGTATCCCGCATATCGGGCGTCACCACTCACCTGTAGACTAGGTGAGGGAAACTCAATCGGGCTGAGAGACACATTTTGAGATGCGGAGAAGTCAAACATAGGAGGGATGCCGGTACTTCCAGGATAGCGCCAGTAAGTCGACCACCCTTTGATCAGCTTAACCTCAATCGCGGCGTCCAATTTCCCAGTTTGCGGATTAAAATCAGCGACCAAACGTGCTTTACCACCACCCAGATCTGCCCAATCTGAACTTGCAGCAGAGAGTGGCGCAACCGTAGACAGTAGAGTAGCAAAGGTTGCCGTAGCGATTTTGAATGCGCGGTTCACAATGTGTTCCTGTCTCAGTTAGTTTCTTACAAGTTGATATTAATGCGCTGTTTGTAATAGGTCTAATTACGATAAAGTTCCTAAAATCATATTTAAGTGAGGCATATGCTATCAACGCTCAGCAATTGGTTTCATATTATGGTTCGACATGTGGTAGGATAATCTTATGAATAAAAGTGCTTCATTTCCAAGCCTTTGCGGCAAGTTTCTAATTGCGATGCCAGGGATGGGCGACCAACGCTTCGAACGAAGCGTGATCTACCTATGCGCGCATTCCGATGAGGGCGCGATGGGGTTCATTTTCAATCAGGCATTGGAATCTCCGACTATGCCCGAGTTTCTGCAACAGTTAGAGATCGTAGAGTCATCTGAGATAAGCATGTTGCCCGAAGAAATTATGGCTCGAACTCTTTATGTAGGTGGGCCAGTTGAGCCAGGTCGCGGATTTGTATTGCACACACCGGAGTTTGACAGTGAATCAACGCTTCATGTCAGTGGAAATGTAAGGTTGACTGCCACATTGGATATCTTACGGGCAATCGCAACCGGAAAAGGACCGGCCAAGAATATGATCGCTTTAGGATATTCAGGTTGGTCGGCAGGCCAGTTGGAAGATGAAATAACATCAAATGGATGGCTAACGGTTGATGCGGACGAAAGCATCATTTTCGAAACGGATATCGACAAGCGTTACGATTCTAGTCTTGCTTTGCTCGGAATAAGTTCGACTGCATTATCCAGCGATATTGGTCACGCCTGATATTAAGACCTAATCATTTTTTGCTGGTGAGAATACAGCGCACGCAAGTTGGCAGTTTATGCACGTTCGCCAGCAGCTTCATCAAGTACTAGTTTTACAACTTCATTGACCTGCATTGGCTCCCCGAAGAAATAGCCTTGTGCAAACTCACACCCGAGTTGCAATAGGTCTGTGACATCGGATTCATACTCGATGCCCTCTGCAATAATCGACTGATCAAGACTGTGAGCCAGCGCGATGATGGATCGCAGAATAACAAGTCTTTCATGTTGGGCCCGTGCTTGCACAAACGATTTATCGATCTTGATTGTGTCAAACGCAAATTTCAGCAGATAGGAAAGGCTTGAGTACCCGGTGCCAAAATCATCAAGAGAGATGCTTACCCCAAGATCTCTGATGCGGCGCAGAATTTGCGTTGAGTGCTCCGGATTGTCCATGACCATGCTTTCGGTCACCTCTATCCGCAATTGATTGGCAGATAGGCCACTGTTTTTAAGCGCGTGATCAATGTCTTGCACAATATCACTTCGCAAAAGTTCACGGCTGGAAATGTTGACACTGACAAACAGGTTTTGACCAGACTTTGCCGAAACTTCAGCAAAGTCGGAAGCTGCCTTGTTCATCACATGCACGCCGATTTGATTTATCAATCCAGAACTTTCAGCAATTGGAACGAAATCTGTTGGCATTAATGTCCCCAAGCGTGGGTGTTGCCAACGTACCAGCGCTTCAAAGCCAACGGTAACACGTTCTTGTAGACTAACAATCGGTTGATACTGGAGTGTTATCTCATCTCGCTCAATAGCCTTGCGCAGATCTTCCAACAAAATAACTGTATCGTCTTTTGTTGTGCGGAAGGCGGGCTGGAAAGTAATCGTCTGATTGCCACCTTTGCGTTTCGCTTCCGTTTTGGCGACTTCCGCATCTCGCATCATTTGTTGTGCAAATGTGTGCTCAGTCGTCCAGCTTGCCAATCCAATCGATGTGGTGAGATAGAGTTTGTTCTCAGCAAAATCTATTGGGGCAGTGATTGCGGTACGAATTGCATCCGCAAAACTCGCAATATTTCGTGCTTCTGTCTCAGACGTCAGCATGATTACGAACTGATCTCCCGAAAGTCGCGCCAAGCTATCGCCGGGTTTTAACAATCGCGACAATCTTCTGGAAACCGTGAGTAGGATCGTATCGCCCACCGAATACCCATGCTGGAGATTGATTTCGTGGAACTGGTCAATGTCTACAAAGAACACAGTTGGGCGCAGGTCTTGATGTTCTCTGGCAAGAGCGATCATGGTCCCTAGTCGTTCGACAAACATTTCCTGGTTTTCAAGGCCAGTCAGATGATCGCGGATAGAATCCTGCAACAATCTCTCTTCAGATTTTTTCTGATCCGTAATGTCTGTCAGCGTCCCGATACAACGGCTCACTTCTCCAATGCTGTTGATCATCGGACGGGCTCTTAGTTTAAACCAATGGAAGTGGCCGTCTGCGGCCTTCATCCGAAAGCTCTGCGATATACGGCCACGTTTGTGTTCCTGCATTGCAGAAAGGGTGGCACTGAAACGGTCTCGGTCATTGGGATGCAACATGTTTTGCCAAGCCGACGGCTGGGTAGTCAATGCCTTCCTTGGCAAGTTAAGGATGTGTTGAATGTTATCATCCATGGAAATGATGTCACGCCCCACATCCCAATCCCAAAGTACGTCACCAGAACCTGAAAGAGCCAGCGCAGAGCGTTCCGTGTCGCTCACCAACCCTTGTGCGAAAGCCCCACCAGAAAACGCATGCTGCATGACTGTAAAAGAGAGCAATAGCACGATCAGAACCAATCCACCGGCGAGCGCTGGCTGAACAATGTCGTTTGCGATTTGGCCAGAGATTGTAAGTCCTGCGATGCCGGTCCAGGCAATCAGCAAAATCCATGTCGGGACCAGCATGATGGCTCTATCGAACTTCTTGAACGCAAGTAAGGGAATAAGAATTATGCCGATGATCACAAGTGTAGCAAGTGACATCCGTGCAATACCAGACGCTACATTTGGTTCTATTACAGAAACGCCCATAGTGATGATCAGACCAAGCAGCCATGCAATCGTGATAAAAAGAAAGTTCACGTTCCATCGACGCAACGAGAGGTAGGCGTAGACGAAAACCACCAAACTACCCGACAGAAAGACCTCTGTGCTTGCGCGCCAGAATGGTTCTGTTGCTTCCGGAGCTGCAAGGATCCGATTTACAAATGCAAAATCCACACAAACATATGCCAATACTCCCCATGCAAGTGCAGCGGTCGCAGGGAACATGGCGGAGCCTTTGATGACGAACAAAATGGTCAAAAAGACAGCAAGCAAACCAGCAATGCCCAAAACAATTCCATGATAAAGTGTGTAACTGTTCGCGGCATCTTTGTAAGCAGCTGGCTCCCATAGGTAGAGTTTTGGCAGGTCGGCTGTTTTCTGTTCAGCGATCAATGTAATGACGGCGCCGGGGTCTAGTGTGATCAAGAATGCATCCGCAGAAGAATCGCGTTGGCGGTCTAGCGAAAACCCTTCGCTGGGCGTGATGCCGGTGATGCGGCTTGTATCGAGATCAGGCCATACTAACCCGGAGCCGACCAATCTATAGTGAGGAGCAACGATAACTCGGTCGATTTGCTCATCGCTTGTGTTTGCAAGGGCAAAGACCGCCCAATAGGAATTTCCCTCTGCCTTTTTGGACCTCACTTCAATGCGTCTTACGATACCTTCCGCATCCGGTGCGGTTGAGATTTTGAGAGTGCCGTCAGAGCGAAGGTAAGGGTCTACAGCTCCAGTGATATCGAGTGCGATATCGTCTTTTGAAACGCTCACAGGTTCAAGCGCCAGCGCCGGAGTTAATAGTATGCAAAAGGTCAACGCGTATAGTGCTGCAAGTAACTGCGCACACCGACGTAGCTTGAATAGTTCTTTTGGCATGAACGCCGCGTCCCGCATCTGATGTGACCCTCTACGATGAGTTACATCACATGAGTACGATATTTTCCAGCACAAATTCGAGAATTACAGTGCATGGTTTTCAAGAAAAATGGCCAATAACAGTCTGTTATCGGCCATTTGATTTTGTCGGCTGAGGAAATCCTCATCCTTAGGTTCTATTTATTGCGCATCAAATTGCTGATTGCAGGAACCAGAGCTGCCGCAAGAGCCATCTTAACGATGTCGCCAACGATAAACGGATTTATGATGCTCCAGGCGGTTTCTGCGCCAAGCATGTTACCGCTGCCGGTGACAAAGAAATATGCAAGCCACGCAAAACCCATTGCAAACAAAAGGATATCGCCAACTATCATTGCGCCAAACAAAGCGAATGCATTGCCAGAGCGAACGCGATCAGCAACAAAACCTGTAATCGCAGTCAAAACCACAAAACCTGCTAAGAAACCTGCAGTTGGACCAACGAAATACAATGGTCCGGCAGCGGGACCAGCGAAAACCGGCGCGCCCATGTAGCCTGCAGCTAGATAAGCAATAATGGTTGCGAGTCCAAGTCTAAAGCCATACGCGGCTGCAAGTCCCGCAATCGCAAGGGTTTGCAATGTCATGGGCACAGGCCAGAAAGGCACTTGAATTTTTGCTGACAGTGCGATGAGTGCGATGCCAAAGATTACAAGGACGGGGTAGAGTGCCATGCGGTAAGCGCTTTGCGAAATCGAACGGCTGGCGAGTGCTCCATTAGTGGTAGCGATTGACATTGAACGTATCTCCATGAACAAGTAATTGGAACTGGTATATTGGCTTAGCTTGTTCCCATCAAGCGTATAAAAATGCGAACCAACAATTCATGTCTGCACCATCCTTTCGAGTAGAATTTGATCCAGCCCATGGAACCGCGGTTGAATTAGAACCGGGTCTTCAACGTATTACAGCGCCCAACGAAAGTCCTTTTACATTCAAAGGAACCAACACCTACATCCTGGGCGAGGAAAGTGTGGCTGTTATTGATCCTGGTCCTGCAATTGAGAGTCACTTTGACCTCTTAATGGACACGCTGAAGGGCAGAACCGTTTCACATATTATCCTGACGCACACCCATATGGATCATTCGCCTCTAGCCCGGCCGCTGCAAGAAGCAACGGGGGCTCCGTTGCTTGCAGAAGGTGTTCATCGGGATTCCCGAGAGCTTTACATGGGAGAGACCAACTCGCTCGATGCAGCAGCAGATCGAGACTTTGTTCCCGATCATTTTTTAGCGGATGGTGAGGTGATTGATGGCCAAGGCTGGAAACTCGAAACCATCCATACGCCGGGTCATACTAAGAACCATGCCTGTTTTGCATTGTTGGACACTGACATGCTGTTTTCGGGTGATCATGTCATGGCGTGGTCAACCTCTATCGTAGCCCCGCCCGATGGTAGTATGGCGGATTATATGGCCTCACTTGCCAAAATGACCAAACGAACTGAAACGCTCTATTGGCCGGGGCACGGCGGTCGACTACAACGTGCACCAGAATTTGTTCGGGCCTTAAAGGCGCATCGTAAAATGCGCGAAACTGCGGTTCTATCCAGGATAAGGGCTGGTGATCAGACGATTCCTGAAGTGGTAAAAGTAATCTACAAAGATACAGACCCGCGATTGCATGGTGCTGCGGGGCTCTCGGTGTTCGCCCATATCGAAGACCTTGTTGCTCAGGGCAAGATTGCTTGCGATGGCCCGCCTTCATTAGACGGAGTTTACGCTCCTGTCTGACTAGCCTTCGCCCGCAATTCCCAAAAGTGCTGCATCCAATTGTGTCAATATCCGTTCGATCAGTTGCGCATTATAACCGAAGTCATGTCGGCCCAATCGTGATGATGCTCGCATATCAACCAAGGTATTTCGATCTTCGCTGACAATACGAATGACGACATCGTTTTCAAATCCAAGGACTAATGTGCGCTCAATGAATTCGAAATAGATATCATCCGGCGTTTCCGCAGCGTCTTCCAGAGAAGCGGTGTCTTCGTCAGTTTCGCTTGTGGCTTCTGTGTTGTCAGCCAGTTCTGTATCAGTCGCCTCCGGCTTGCTTTCCGGAATGCCTTGCGAACCGGTTATTGGCCATTCGTTCTCTTCCACGATACCGCGTACTGCTTCAAGAACACGTTCTGCGCCGGCTGGATAGCGTCTTGGTTGCAATCGCGGATAAGCACCAATTATTTTAAGAGCATGTTCACGCGCGTAATCTCCAACCGGATTAACCCCCTTGTCTGCTAACCCTTCGCGCGTTTCCTCAGCCGTTACATAATCTGGCGGATTGAATGGATCGGTCGACACATCATTTGCCAGTGGAAATTGCAGCGCCAAAAAAGAAAAATACACAAAAGGAACGAGCATGATGAGGGTTATCAATAAACCGCGCACCACCATTGTGCCTCCGCGGTAGCCCTTTGTCCAAAGCTCTGAAATCGAGCGAAACGCGAACACAAGCGATATAAGCAACAGCATAAAGCCCACTCCAATGAGCGCAAACAGCTGCGAGGTTTCGATCTTGGATAATCTAAACAAGATAATGACAGCAATAAAATAAGGGATGAGAAAGAATGCTAACCGCTGGCACCATACGGCTGCGCGCGAATATCTCTCAACATAAATACCTGCCATGTCCGGCTCCTGTTACGCGCATGTTGCGCAAGATTTCCCCTATTTCGCCTCGAAATCACCACGGAGCAAGTATTTTATCAAAAATTGGGGCTGACTGAAGTCAATGTCAGGGAGTAAATTATGCAATCGCAATCCATAAATCCGGAAAAACCGGCTCTTTTCAACTCAGCCACAGCTAACAAGAACCCGATTGTCGCACTGTTCAGCCAAGTCGAGAATTCCGATCTTGAACGCGACTTTTTAGAGATGGTGACACACACTGCAGAACGGGCAGGGTGTCTGTTTCTTTTTGAGATTCCAGGAAGCTTGTTCGAGAAGCCGGATTTTCGCGCTGCGGCAATCGTTCATGCTTTTGATGAACTGGAAGCGCATGTGGTGTTTATCTTATGCAATCAGGAAACCGGCACAGTCGAAATTTACGATGAGGCAGAAGTCTCTGAACAAGTGACCGAATTTGTAGGGTCATATGCGAACGTTTTAACGTGTTTGCAGGGTCTAGAAACCTGCCGCCAAGTTCACTGACGTCTTAAGCTTGGCTTCTGAGCTTAAGCCACTCCGGCAACGCGGCAGCAGATGGCAAAACCACGTCTGCAAAAGGCGCAAGTTCTTCTGCCGTCGCCGGTCCAGTTTCCACGCCGCAGGTAAATGCACCCGCTGCTTTACCGGCTTTGAGATCGTGTAAGCTGTCTCCTACCATAAGCACATTTTCAGGTGAAACATTCGCCTGTTTGCAGAAGCCGAGAATCATACCCGCTTCGGGTTTTGCACCATAGCCCGAATCTGCGCCGAGGATTTCATCAAAATAGTCGGTAAACCCTAAGGTCGCCATTTGCGCCTCGGCATTTTCCTGCGCATCATTGGTAGCGATTCCGGTGGTTATATTCTGAGCCTTCAGTGACTTCAATGTGTTTTCAATTCCGGGCAAAGCTTCCACAGTATCTTTACAAATCTCACCGTATAGTTTGTCGAGATGCCGACTGTAAGCCCGTACGTCATCAACACCCAAAAGGGGAGCCACAACTTCTGTGATTTCATAGCCCGATCCTGCGATGATAATGGAATCATTGCCAATTTCACCAGTTTCTAGGTCGAAGCCCCACCGTTTGGCGATCTCTTCGGTTAGAGCCTGATCACCACCGCTGATGGTTCGAATAACATGCCCAACCGCTGGGCTAAACGTTGCATCGAAATCGATCAGCGTTCCGTCTTTATCGAATAACACGGCATTAAGTTGCATTGGAAACTGCCCCAGTTTTGCGGGCAACACTGCCCTCTTTGACTTATTAATGCGTATTTGACACACAGAGGAAGCAGAAACCAGAGTAATTTATATGGGTGAGTATTTTGTGAGCCTCGCAGGCACTGCCGAAGGCGAGCGTTTAGCGCTTTGGCTTGCTCTGGTGTCGGCGTTTGCGCATGCGGTTTTTGCAGCGCTCAATAAAGGGGGTAATGATCCTTACCTAAATCGCGGTGCAATCAATGTTGCATATTCCTTGATCGCAGCTCCCTTTGCGCTCTTTGTTTTTCCTCTTCCCGAACAGCACTTGATATGGGTTCTGGCCCTGTCTTTCATTTTTCATGTTGGGTATGAGTGGCTGCAGTCAGCAGCCTTTTATAGGGGGGCGTTTACGCTCGTTTATCCGATTGCGCGTGGAACCGGTCCTTTAATGATCGCCTTGCTTGCAATTTTCATTTTCAACGAAAATCTGGTGTTGTCTCAATGGTTTGGAATGGTGCTTCTTTCAGGTGCCATAATGTCGTTGGCCGGTATCAATCTTGTTGAAAAAGGGATTGATGAAACGGTCAAAGCTAAGTTGAAGCCGTCTATTCTCTTTGCAATTGGTGCTGGTATTTGCGTCGCACTTTATACGACGGTTGATGCGTTCGGCATTCGAGAAACAGCTAACCCGTTTACATTCCTTGCTTGGTTTTTCTTTTTGGGTGGTTTCGGGTTTCCCGTGATTGCATTCAATCGATGGCGAACCATGTCACCAAGACCCAAGGTTTCGCCGTTGATTAAGCGAGGGATCACAGGCGCCTTAATCGCCTTCTTCTCATTCGCTACGTTAATGCTGGCGACGCGCATTGGTAAAGTGAGCGAAGCCGCCGCACTTCGTGAGACATCCATCATTTTTGCAACAGGAATTGGTTTGATTTTCTTTAAGGAGAAAGTAAGCGCACTAAAGCTCGGAGCAATTGGAATGATTGCGTTAGGCGCAATCCTAATCGAATTTCATTGAGAACTAAGCAGATTCGCGTAGCTGCTCAGCTTGCTCAAGGTTCACAGAAACCAATTGACTGACGCCACGTTCTGCCATCGTCACACCGAACATACGGTCCATACGCGCCATCGTAATGGGATTGTGCGTGATAAGAACGAACTTCGTATCGGTTGATGCTGACATCTCATCCATCAAATTACAGAAACGCTCAACGTTATGGTCGTCCAATGGCGCGTCAATCTCATCGAGTACACAGATTGGGGCAGGGTTCGTCAGGAACACCGCAAAAATCAACGCCGTTGCAGTCAATGCTTGTTCACCGCCGGATAGCAGTGTCATGGTCTGAGGCTTCTTGCCGGGAGGGCGCGCCAGAATTTCAAGGCCTGCTTCAAGCGGATCGTCAGATTCGATCAATTGAAGTTCCGCAGTACCGCCACCGAACAGGCTCGTAAACAAACGTTGGAATTCTTTGTTGACGATATCAAAAGCTTCGAGAAGACGTTCACGCCCTTCTTTGTTCAGGCTATTGATCCCAGATCGAAGTTTGGCGATCGCTTCAATCAGGTCTTCGCGCTCTGTAACAATCTCAGTGCGTTTTTCTTCAATCTCAGTCTGTTCCGTATCGGCCCGCAGGTTAACCGCACCTAGGCGCTCACGCTCTGCCTTTTGTCGCTCAAGGCGGGACTCAATCTTGGTGATTTCTGGAAGCGGATCATCTGGCTTGAGTTCTGCCATCGCCATTACATCGGCGGGATGGCATTCCAGTTCATCACGAATACGTGCTTCAACTTCTGTTCGACGTTCTTGTGCAGCGTTTAAACGCTCTTCAGAACGCCCAACCTGCTCGCGTGCATGTGCTAGGTCTTCAAGTGCTTTACGTGCTGCTTTGTCTGCCTCTATTTGGGTTCTTTCGGCTGCAGCAAGAATGTCCGCAGCTTCTTTACGTCCGGCTTCGGCAACTTCGAGTTGGTTCATCAAGTCACGGCGTTTAGTCGAAAATTCGTCAGGCGCCGCTTCAAGTTTTTTCAGCTCAATTGCAGTTTCGTCACGACGTTTGGTCAGTGTTTCAATCTGCCCGTGGGCATTCTTGAGGCGGTTCTGCCAATTCTTCAGCTCTGTCTTGATCACCTCCAGGCGGCGACCTCGTGCTTCAGCCTCGCGTGATAATCCTTGTGATGCAGCACGAGCTTCAGCTAAGCGCGCGCGATCTTGTGCCACTTGCGTGCGTAGATCTTCAAGTTGCTTTTCAGCCTCGCTCATATCAACCATGGAAAGAAGCGTACCATCGGTGTCGATAATACGTTTTTCGGTTTCAGCAGCATCTTCGCCAAGTCTGCTAAGAGCCTCTTCTTGCGCCGAACGTTTCGCAGCAAGTTGACTAACCGAACGCTCTGCCGTCGAAAGCGCTTCGCGGGCCTCAGAAAGTGCGCGCTGATTGGATTTTACTGCATCTCGTGCATTTAGCTCAGCTTCGATGCTTGCAGCAGTCTTTTCCTTGCCTGCATCGTATGCTTCTTGCGTTGCATTCACCGCATGGCGCGCATTGGTCGCCATGTCTTCCAGTTCAGCGAGCCTGTTTTTCTGAGCAAGGCGCAAAGCGGCAGCCGTTGGAGCCTCGGCGGTAACAACAAAACCATCCCACCGCCACAGATCACCTTCTTTCGTGACGATGCGTTGCCCGGTCTTTAGAAGCTTGGCAATGCGTGGACCGTCTTGTTTCTCCACCACGCCCACTTGTGACAGGCGGCGAGAGAGTTCCATCGGGGCCTGCATAACGTTTGCAAGCGGCGTGGCGCCTTCAGGAAGCGCCGGGTCTTCTGATCCATCACCTGCTTCACCCCAATGAACGGCTGCTGTTTCTTCAATGGAAGCATCAAGGTCTTCGCCAAGGGCAGCACCCAATGCGGTTTCAAACCCGGGTTCAATTGTAATGCGTTCCAGAACAGCAGGGAACAATTCCTGTCCACCCCGGTTTAGAATTTGTCGAAGCGTACGCGCCTCAGTTTCGACTTCACGCAGCTTGCCTTCCGCTTCTTCCAATGGAGGTCGAAGTTCCTGCTCGGTAAGTCGAGCCTGAGCGGTTCCTTCTTCTGCAGATGAAAGGGCGATTTCGGTCTTTTGAAGTTCTACCTCAAGACGTTCAACATCTGCACGCTTTGCAGCCGGACCTTCCAACCCTTCGATCTCGGCAATAATCTGCGCAAGTTCTGTGGAGATTTTAGCTGTCTGATCCTCGATCCGCGCTTTACGGGCATTGGCTTCATCCAATGTGCGTTTCAATTGGCTTCGACGGGCATTCTCATCTGCCAACTTAACAGTCAATTCTGAGAATGAAGCCTCGCTTGTGCCAAGAGCGTTTGTTGCCTGCTCAAGTTCTTCCTTCGATTTTGCTTCCACGTCAGCAACGTTTTGGCTTGCGCTTTCAAGCTCGACTTGCTCTTTCTCTAGATTTTCCAGAGTAAGATTATTGTCTGCCAGAATTTGTTCCTCACGTTCTAGGTCAGAAACCAATTGTGCATGACGATTTTCAAGTTCAGCACGACGGAACTCGAGGCGTGAAACTTCCTCTTCCAACTGCGCTTTAGCGATTTGAAGCCGCTGAAGTATGGCCGCAGACTTTGCCTCTTCTTCTCGAAGGCCAGGAAGTTTTTGCGCTGCAATTCCTTCTTCTCGTGCGGTCGCAGCTTGGGTCTCGGCTTTCTCACCTAGTGCAAGATTAAGTGCTGCCAGAGCGCTTTGCGCTTCTGCTTCACTTTGTTTGGCCGCAGCCCAACGAAGGTGGAACAACAGTGCTTCCGTTTTTCGGATCTCTCCGGAAAGATTGCGATATCGGTTTGCTTGTCTTGCCTGACGCTTCAAGCTCTCCAACTGACTTTCCAACTGGCCAACCACATCATCCAAACGCTCTAGGTTTGTTTCTGCAGCGCGGAGACGAAGTTCCGCTTCGTGACGGCGGGAATGAAGGCCGGAAATACCAGCAGCTTCTTCGAGCAGTGCACGACGCGCCTGCGGTTTAGCGGAGATTAATTCTCCGATACGCCCCTGTCCAACCATAGATGGGGATCTGGCGCCAGTTGAAGCGTCCGCGAACAGCAATTGAACGTCTTTCGCGCGAACATCCTTACCATTTATGCGATAAACAGAACCTGATTCGCGCTCGATTCGGCGAGAAACCTGCAATTCGTCCGTATCATTAAAGGCCGCAGGAGCAGTGCGGTCGGTATTATCCAGGAAGAGTGATACTTCTGCGGTGTTGCGAGCGGGGCGGTTTCCAGAGCCTGAGAAAATTACATCATCCATGCCGGACGCACGCATGTTTTTGTATGAGTTTTCACCCATTACCCAGCGTAGCGCTTCAACGAGATTTGACTTTCCGCACCCATTCGGACCAACAACTCCAGTTAGCCCGTTTTCGATAAGAAATTCAGTGGGTTCAACAAAGGATTTGAAGCCGAGTAGGCGGAGTTTGTTAAATCTCATGCTGCCACCTGTTCAACAAAAAGCGGACCCAGAAACAATCTGAATCCGCTAATAATTCGCATGAAACCACCAGTAGGGTAGGTGGTTGGAGAAGTGTTAGCTTTAAACGAGCGCGTCGATGATCTCACCCATGTCTTTTGCAGACATGTTGCCATACTTGGTCTCATTAATGAAAAATGTAGGTGTTGAATTGACACCATATTGATCGGCCGCTTTCTTCTGAATTGACAATACATTGTCCAGAAGTTTTTGGTTTTTCAAGCAGTCCTGAAAGCTTTCCTGTGTAAAGCCTGCCAATTGAGCGATTTTGTAGAGCTCGTCGACAACTTTGCCGCTCTTCCACGTAGCTTGCTTTTGGTATAGCACATCGATCATAGCGAAATATTTCTCTTCTCCGGCACATTCAGCCAACATAAATGCAGCAGCTGCGGCCGGGTCAAACGGGAATTCCCGCATATAGAATTTTGCTTTACCTGTTTCGATGTATTTTTCATCGATTTCTGGAAAGTGATTGAGATGCCAAGTTCTACAATGTGGGCATGTCATTGAGGCATACTTGATGATTGTTACAGGGGCGTTCACGTCGCCTTTGATGTGCTCACCAAGTGGCCCTGGTTCCATCAAATCTGAAAGGTCTTCCGCAAATGCTGGAGCAACACCAACTGGAAGAGCAGCAATCGCTGCGGCGGAGCCAAAAGCACCAAGGGTATCACGTCTCGTCAATTTCATAATTCTACTCCGGATAAAATTTGCGCAATTAATATCAGCTTTTGAAGAATATAGAACATGAAAGCGGGTCGAAAATGCGACAAAAGCAGCGTTCAGAATAACATTCGTGTTATGAATGTCGGATGAATTGCAATCAGCTATGGTTATTTTTGCGGATCACACCTTCGCCGAGTTTTGCAAGAGTTTCGCGAATTTCAGGATCATCGATGTGTTCGAGAAGTTCGCTTAGCTTGGATTTTTCTTTCGATGAAATTTTGGCAGTGCCGGTTGCCTTGGGTGTTTCAGCCAGTTTTGTGACTGGTTTTTGCAGGATCTTTAGTCTTTTAATTGCCTCGAAGCCGAAAAACAGATTCAATCGCTCAATGATTTCTCTTTGCTCGTGTTGAAAGAAAAGTGCTGCTGAGGGTTCACATGCCACGACAAGTATACCGGGTTCAAATGGGTCATCTTCGTTTCGTCTTCTCGGCCAATCAATTTTCTCAGGACGTGTGGTGGCGGCATAGTCGGGACCAACCAACTCCGCCCAACTTCTCACAAGATCGAGCTTCATTCCGGTCTTGCGAGCGAGAACCGGTTCAAGCACAGAGCCTAGAATCTCTGTAACAGATCGCGCATGGCGCTTTTGAACGCCTTTTCTCGAACTGTCTTGTGAAGACTTGAAAGCCATACTTGAGTTTTCCGTTGCTTGATCGACATAGAGTATCACCTGATGGTTGGAATCAAAAATGGCATCTGAATTTTCCAGAGATTTACTCAAATGGTACGGAGCCAATGCCCGCACCATGCCTTGGCGTGTATCGCCTAGCGAGCATGCTGAAGGCGAACGCGCTGACCCCTATCGAGTTTGGCTGTCTGAAGTAATGTTGCAACAAACTCAGGTGGTGACCGTAAAAAATTATTTCCTGAAATTTACTCGGCTCTGGCCCACTGTTCATGATTTGGCTGCAGCTGATTTGGAGGATGTTCTTAAAGCGTGGGCTGGTCTTGGCTATTATTCGCGTGCGCGCAATCTTAAAAAATGTGCGGATTTGGTAGTGCTGAACCATAATGGGAGGTTTCCTGAAACATATGAGGGATTGAAGGCTCTTCCAGGCATTGGCGACTATACAGCTGCTGCTATTGCATCGATTGCGTTTGATCAAGCGGTGCCTGTTGTTGATGGGAATGTGGAGCGGGTTTTCGCGCGCTACCATCGGATCAATGATACGTTTCCCGGCGCCAAACCCAGGGTAAGAGAACTGGTCAAAAAGGTTCTGTCGCAGAAAAAGCCAGGCGAGTTTGCTCAAGCAACGATGGATCTGGGAGCTACAATTTGCACACCTAAAAACCCTGTATGCTCCTTGTGCCCTATCAACTCAGAATGCGCAGGGTTCGCAAATGGCGATCAAATCACCTATCCACGCAAAGGGCCAAAGAAAACAAAGCCAACCCGTAAAGGCGCTGCGTTCATAATAATGAATGCCTCAGGCGAAGTGTTTCTTTGCAAACGACCTGAAAAAGGCCTGCTTGCGGGTATGACGCAAGTTCCCACGACTGATTGGACGGCATCCAAGAATGGCGCAACCGGCCTTGACGCTGTCCCAGTAAAAGCAAAATGGAATCAGATAGGTGTAGCGAAGCATACGTTTACCCACTTTCATTTGGAACTTGAGGTGTGGATCGCGACAGGGATTGATAAGGTTGTTGAAGATGGATGGTGGTGTGCGAGACATGCGTTGGAGGATGAAGCGTTACCAAACGTTATGCGTAAAGTAATTAATGTAGGTTTAGGGAATTAGACCTCTAATTCAAAGGTCTGCTGATCAATGCTTTCAAAACCACATAACTATTGCAGAGTATCTACATCTGTTTGTGTGACGATATATGTTGCAGTAAATCTCACAGTGTCACCTGGAGCAAGTGTATCCCAAATGCCGTCTGATGTTGCATCAACGGAATCAGTGGTAGGGGCAACATCATTTTGCAGTATTTCGGATCCCGGTACTGGCGCGATGCCGGTTCCATTGTGTGTATCGTTTAGATCAATATTGCTCAATGTGACATCACCTGTGTTCGTGACATCAAACGTGTAGGTAATGGTTTGCCCCGCTGGTACGTTACTGGTTAAATTTGCCGTTTTTACGACTGACAGGCTGGGATTAGCGGTTGGAGTAGGTGCCGGATTTGGGAAACTTGGGCAAGTAAATCCTAATGACGTCAAACGTCCGTTAGCCCCGCCGCCCGGAGCTGCGCCCGCTTGGATTGCTCCTACTCGAAACTCAAAACTACTTACATTGGTGTACAATGCTGCGACAATGTTTTCTAAGGCTGTCGGGTCAATGCTTGGCGCAAACTGTGTAGTACTTGACTCAAAACGAATACGATCAGCTGATGAAGGGCCGGAGGCATTTACATCAAGCTCGGTTGGGTCATTCAAAACAAAAGTATTCAACGTCGTTTCATATTCTACGTATTCGCGAAGGTTTCCTGGATTGCCATTTGCGGGGTCACCATTGCCATCAACATCAATAGAATTGACTGCAACATCTAAAAATACAGGCGTATTTGTTCCTGAATTCACGAATTCAATTCTAAAATCCACGCCACTATCTACATTCAAGGCGGCATTTAAGTCAGGTTGAAAATTATCTGGATTAATAATGTTGTTGTCAATCGCGTCTAAGGAGGCACCGTTGGCGAAACTGATTATTTCTATAATTCCATCCACAAGTCCTGTACCGGCGATGTCGCTAAACCTATATCTTGCTCCCACCTGCAAGTTGGTACCAGAAATCAATGTAGGATTTGTAAAACTCAATTCAGTGGTCTGTTGACCAAAGCAGGCAGCCGTGTTTTGGGCTTGAGCATGTTTTGAAAAAGTCAATAAAAACCCTCCTCCTAAAGTCGCAAATGCGACCCCCACGAGGACAATGCTATTGCTTAACCAACCCACAAGTTTTTCGGCACCCTGCATAGTAATATTGCTCGAATCATCACTTGTGGAGCGATTTTACGACACAAAATCAATCATTGGTACAAAGTTAGGTATGTTTTCAACGAGTTATCTACAAATTTTAAGCGCCCGCTGCCATAACTTCTGAACGATAAGCTTTTCTGAGTTCATCAATTGGGGCAAGCTTCTTGCCATCTTTGAAATGCCAAAAGGTCCAGCCGTTGCATGCGTCCAAGCCTTGAACTTTTGCACCCATGCGGTGAATAGAGGCAGTCTCGTTATCGTGTTCTAACGAACCGTCCACACGGACTTTGGCTTTCCAGCGTTTTTTGGAATCTGTAAGAATAGCGCCCGGCTTCAAGTATCCTGTCTCGATTAAAGAACCGAAAGCAACACGCGGCTCAGCTCGTTTTCCGGTGGTCACAACAAGCTGTGGTGATTTGATGGTTTCGACTGCATCAATGCGTTCGATTGCAGCTTTGATGTATTTATCTTCGCGGTCAATGCCGACGAAATTACGGCCCAAACGCTTTGCAACCGCACCCGTTGTACCCGAACCGAAAAACGGGTCCAGAATAACATCGCCGGGCTTAGAAGAAGACATGATGACACGATGTAAAAGTGCTTCCGGTTTTTGGGTCGGGTGCACTTTATCACCATTCTCATCTTTTAGCCGCTCACCGCCATTGCAGATCGGGAACAACCAGTCAGAACGCATCTGGACTTCATCATTCGCCATTTTCATAGCGTCGTAGTTGAACGTGTAACCCTTTGCGTTTTGCGAAGGCGAGGCCCAAATCATGGTCTCATGGGCGTTTGTAAAACGGCGGCCGCGGAAATTGGGCATCGGGTTTGTCTTGCGCCAGATGATATCGTTCAATACCCAGAAACCGAGGTCTTGTAGCGTTGTGCCGACGCGGAAAATATTATGGTAAGAACCGATCACCCAAATAGTGCCTGTGGGCTTCAAGACACGGCGTGCAGCCAGCATCCATGCACGGGTGAACGCGTCATATGCTTCAAATGTTGAGAATTGATCCCAGTGGTCATCAACCGCATCCACCTTTGATTGGTCGGGGCGGTGCAACTCGCCTTCTAGCTGCAGGTTATAGGGAGGATCTGCAAAGATCACATCGACTGAATTTTCGGGAAGTTTCTCCAGCGCAGCGACACAGTCGCCCTTGATGATGGAGTTTAACCAAGGCTGGTCACCTTTGGCTGCACGGCCGAGATCAGCCAGTTTAAGAACACTCATTTTTCGTACCCTACGCAATACAAACGGGTTTATGATGAGCCAATTGTTACCGAATAGGGTAAAGAATGAGTTACGATTCGAAAGGAACTGCTTTGCCTGAAATACAACTGGTCATTTTTGATTGCGATGGAGTGTTGATCGATTCTGAGATCGTTGCAGCTGCCGCAGAACTGGAAGTATATTCCGAGTTCGGCGTCGAGATGGATATTCATGAATTTTCGCAGCGTATGGCAGGCTTGGAAGCTGGGGCTGTAAGAAAGCAAATCGAAGCGGATTTAGGTATGGAACTGCCGGACCGTGTTATTCCGGATACTCGCAAGCTTGTGAATGAGAAGGTGATCGCAGAGGCGCAGCTGATACCGGATGCGGATAAGGTTCTTGATCTTTTTGATCAAGCTCGGTGTATTTGCTCGAATGCGCCACCGGAGCGTTTGAAACAAGTTCTCGCACGTATTGGTCTTTACGATAAATTTCGCCCCTACGTCTTTTCAGCGCAGGAAACAGACCCGCCAATTTTCAAACCGGAACCTGATATTTTCCTCAAGGCACTGGAAGAATTTGAAGTTGATGCCAAACAGGCGATCGTGGTGGAAGATTCCGTCCCAGGCGTAGAAGGCGCGCGCAGGGCAGGGTGCCGTGTGATCGGTTTTACAGGAGCGACCCACACCTATCCGGGCCACTCTGATCAACTGATTGAGGCTGGTGCTGAAACGGTGATTAGTCGGCTGAAGGACCTGCCGGGTATCGTTGAAGCTTTCAGTGCTTGGGATGGGGTGGCCTGAGTAAGATTCCCAAGATCTCATTCTATTGAGTGTTCGCGCCTCAACGCCCCTGTTGCTTTGCCATGAAGGCCAAGCGTTGAAGGAGGTGAACATCCTGTTCGTTTTTTAAAAGCGCACCGTGCAAACGCGGCAATGCGTCCGCAGCACTGCCACGCAAATCAGGGGCGTCAATATCATCGGCAACCAGCAAGCGGATCCAGTCAAGCGCCTCTGATGTCGACGGCTTCTTTTTTAAACCCGGCGTGTCCCGTAGCTCGTAGAATTGAGTGAGTGCTTCACGCACCAGCGATTTCTTTATGCCCGGATAATGCACATCAACAATCTGCTCGAGCACCTCGACTTCGGGAAACTTGATGTAATGGAAAAAACAACGGCGCAAGAACGCATCAGGCAGCTCTTTCTCATTATTTGATGTAATAATCACGATGGGGCGAATATCAGCTTTTACCGTCTCGTTGGTTTCATAAACATGAAATTCCATCCGATCGAGCTCTTGTAAAAGGTCGTTGGGGAACTCAATGTCTGCTTTGTCGATTTCATCAATGAGCAAAACAATCTTCTCACCCGCTTCAAATGCTTCCCACAACTTGCCTTTACGAATGTAATTCTTAACATCATGAACGCGCTCGTCACCCAGTTGAGAGTCGCGAAGGCGTGAAACAGCGTCATATTCATAAAGGCCTTGCTGGGCCTTAGTGGTGGATTTTACATGCCATTCAATCAAAGGAAGATTTAATGACGCGGCAACTTGCTTTGCAAGTTCGGTTTTACCAGTACCGGGCTCGCCTTTAACCAAAAGGGGGCGCTCTAGGGCTATTGCCGCATTCACTGCGACGGTTAAGTCATCCGCAGCAACATAAGATTGTGTGCCTTCAAAACGCATTTGTAACGATCCTGTTTCATTTCATGCTTTTTTAGGGTTCTCGTGCTAACCCTGCAAGCAGATTAACGCTGAGAACAAAAACTTTCTTTTTTAAGGAAATCGATTGAATCGGCTATTGCAGTGTGTAAAACCGCACGTTATATGACGGTTCTCTGTTGGGGTGTAGCCAAGCTGGTAAGGCAACGCTTTTTGGTAGCGTGTACCGTAGGTTCGAGTCCTACCACCCCAGCCACTTTTCCAGAGTTTTTCATTCTATTTCCAAATTTACCATCGCACCTGTTTCGGCCGCCGCGATACGGAAACGCAATATGCCGATGGGGTGACGCAGAGCTTTACCCGCTACTGGCATTTCTCGGGCGAGCATGTGGTTTCGGAGGCGATTGACTTCGCCGGCAATGTCACGCGCCATTACACGCACTCAGATGTTACCGATGATCTCTTACAGGTAACGCTCTCTGATGCGCAATCCGGCACGTTTGACTTTACGTCCCCGCTTGCTGAGCCGCTATCGGTGCATACCGATCATCAAAGTTCGGTCCGCGCGCTGACAGATGAAACAGGTGCTATCGTGAACGAATATGCCTACACCGCCTATGGCGATGGAGAGGCTGCGGTTGAAGGCGTGGAACAGGCGTTCCGCTATACCGGCCGCCGGTTTGAGCCGGAAACGGGTCTCTATCACTACCGAGCGCGGGATTATGACCCGGCCACGGCCCGCTTCCTGCAGGAAGACCCGATCCACTTTGCGGCAGGAGATATGAACATCTACCGTTATGTGTGGAACAACCCGCTCAACTGGACAGACCCGAGTGGTTTAGCCGCGGCGACTGAGTATGGCGTGATTGCGCGAAAAGTCTCTGGCCCCTTGGCTTTGGGTGCCCGGGCACTCGCAGCTGCACTTCGTTCAGCCCATGGTACAGCTGCCTATTTGGCGCGTGGCGGTGGCAACGTACTCAGCCGCATAGGCGCTCGGGTGAACTGCAACATGTTTACGGTTGCCAGTGCGATTGCCGCTGGCACGGAATATGGCGGCGTTGCTGTGGAAGCAGCGTCGGTCATGCTGTCTCGTTGTCGGGTTAACCCGAGTAAGAAGACGCGTTGGCAACTCTGCAAAGTCTGTCCATGTAAGAGAGGAGGTAATTCCTTCGGTGCCGGAACTCTCGTGCAAACGCGCAATGGTATGGTAGCAATCGAAGACATCAAAATTGGCGACGAAGTTGCCGCGATTGATGAACTCACCGGCAAACAGGTCTGGCGTAAGGTTGTGGAAACCTATTCCCGTACTGCTGATCATGTTTTTGAACTGAAAGTCAAAAACGCCGACGGTGAGATTGAAACCTTCCACATCACGGGCGAGCATCCGGTCCACGTAGAAGATTGGGCACCTTCGAGTGTTGAAGAACTGCTTTCCAGCTTGCAACGTGAGGGGCTTGTCCTCAGCGATGCACAAACTTCATCTTTACCTGCAGGTCTTGAGGCGTACGACTACTTCCCATCTGAGGAGACGACAAAGTTCGGCGACTGGGTAAAGGCAGGTGCACTGAAAGCTGGTGATCAACTCTCGATCCGTGATGGTTTCCCCTCCGTGGCAGGGCAAGAATTTGGAACAAATTCGCCAGCCCGTGAACGGGCGCAAGCCGGAGGCGCAGCGAAAACTAACCAAACACTAACCGTAGTTTCAAACACTAGAGACAATACACCCACCCGCGTGTATAATCTGGAGATTGAATCCCGCCCTGGCGAAATCACCCACAACTACTTCGTGGGTAGTGATGGGGTATTGGTTCATAATGGAACAGGTGCTTATATTCTTTGGTGCGCTGACGGGGGTAAATACGTTGGTAAAGGTGATCAGCATCGCATGAATAGAAATTTTCGGCGAAAATGTAATAACCAAGGCTATAAACGTCATTTCAAGTCAAGATGCGATCACTCCAGCGAAAGGCTGGAAGACCGATTGATGAGGCATCTGGGCTGGAAAGGAAAAGGGACACCGGGCTTCAAGAACATTAATAATTCTCCCGGTAGAAATAGAAAGCCAGGGTGTTGTAAGTAAATGGATGTATAGGTGAATCTACTGGTTGAAGAAGAATATCTTTTGTCACTGATTGAGCGCCGTCAAAGTGGTATGGCGCGTGGTCCAGGCATAAAGATCAGGCCTTCCGATTTGACGAAAGTACGTCAGACGTTAGAAATTTTTGAACAATGGGGAGGATGGCTGCGCTTTTACGAAGAAGAAGGTGCAGATATTGATTTAGTCGAGGTTGTGGATCGATTTCCTTATCTTCAACGGATTGATGTGGATGGGGCGATGAAAAACCTATTTGCATTGGAACAATGTGAACATCTAGAAACATTATCAATCCATGGAAAAACCAAAAGTGAAGCTCTGGACATTTCAAAGATCAAACAGCTTCTATCTTTTGGTTTTGATGATGATATAGCCGGTATCAATATTGCAAGTGCAAGCTTGAACGAGTTAAAGGCTTGCGGGAAGCATTTTGCCGGATCGGACTTGCGCACACTCTCCAACTGTCCAGCAATAGAAAACCTAACTCTGATTAATGTTCAATGCGAAACATTGAATGGCATAGAAAGTCTGCGTCAATTGAAAAGGTTGGTGTTGAATGGATGTAAGCATATTACATCCTTGACCTCGTTGGGTACCGTTTCGGAAAGCCTCATTGCACTTCATTTAGAGAACATCACCAAGAATCTCGAACTGGACGTCATCGGTAAGTTGCAGAATCTGGAACAACTTTCCTTAGTCGGCATTGGTGATATTGAAAGTCTTAGATGCATAAGTGCGCATCAAAAGCTGCAAAACATCATTTTGTCTCGCGTAAATATTTTGGATGGAAGGCTCAGCTTGCTCAAGAATTTAACCAGCTTGAGAAATGCAGATTATATAGACAAACCGCATTACGATTTGCGGGTTAGGGAGCTGGAAGAGTTTCTAAACGGCCAACGCAAAGATGACAGCATATTGCCAATGATGGCCGAAGATCGATGTTTAGAGCATCCGGCTAAAGCATCGCCTGAACTTGAATTGAAAACGAGCGAGCGAAGTGTATCAGAAACAGAAAATCTAGCGGACTATTTTAGAGGTTTACAAGAAGATGGGTTATCGCAATATTCTAGTGAGGTGATCAGTTCTATTTGTGATGTGATTAATGACTATTCAAATCGTGTCAAAGATCTGGGCAACAACGCAACAAATGAGCAGCTATTTTCTAAAGTAGCGCAGGTTATCCAGCACCTGAACAAGCTGCATTCCGAACATCGAAATGAACTTTTTGAAACAGAAGAGCGTGAACTGCTAGTTTCAATAATAAATGCAGTCGTAGAAAGTGCAGGTCTTAATTTAGAAAATTTCGAGGGAAGTGATCCAACATTTCAGCTCAGGGAATTTTGATGAAGATTCTCAAAACGGTTCTTGTACCAGCCACCTAAGCCCTCCTCTTTTCACGTCGACAACCCTACCAACCGTCTGACGAGAAATGAGTGATTTATGGCTCATATCTTTCGTCACTCATCACAACCTCAAGTTATCCCCAAACTTACCAACAGTTTTCGCCAATCCTTGGTTTAAGTACGTAAGAAGCCCATGTAGAATTATGCCATGGGTGAAGTTTTTCAAAGAATTGGTTGCTTTTTGATCTGGTTGAGAAGCCAGATTTTGGGCCGTTCTGCCGCGCGGACGCAGCGGCTTGATGAACAAGTCGTCAACGGCCTTACCTTACGCATTGACAAGAATGGCTACGAGCTTTTTGCGGGCGGCGCATCTTGATGCAGCTTGATACGCAGGCAATACTCACCTGCCACATCACGGTTTCTATAGCTCTGAAATCACACCATCAGCGATC
>CALLHT010000129.1 GCA_938009335.1 uncultured Rhizobiaceae group bacterium | reverse complement strand
CGCTCGTTATATTCGCACAGAAGTCCCGTTTCGGCGATTTGGGTTTGCCAAACCATCAAAGCGACGGTGACAAAAAATAGGCCAATATGCGCCCAATAGACCTGCCACATTCGATGGAGAATTCTTGCTGCACCCATCAACCAGCCGGTTTTCTCGAAAATTTTGCCGAATGCAATTGCCGAGGCCATGCCGGAACAGAAAACAAAAATCTCGGTTGCATCTGAAAAGCCAAAGCGCGCCGGAATGTACAGGGTGAACCAGTTCCCCGGCATATGCGCCATGAAAATGATGAACATGCCGATCCCGCGAAAGAAGTCTAATCGCGGGTCACGTTTTCTGGCTGTTTTTGGAAGTTCGAGATTGGATGGGTTTTGATTCACGTCTTACCCCTGTTCAGCGCGAAGTCGCCCTGGGTAAATCAATTTAAAAAATCTGCGGTATCAGGCAGCACCCAGAGATGCAAGGTTGCCATTTGTG
Source organism: uncultured Rhizobiaceae group bacterium (assembly GCA_938009335.1). Lineage (GTDB taxonomy): Bacteria > Pseudomonadota > Alphaproteobacteria > Rhizobiales > Rhizobiaceae > JAALLB01. The sequence goes on along the minus strand of CALLHT010000129.1, from coordinate 11,794 downwards.
TTTTGTTCCAATAGTGCCCAACGGCTCATGGAGTATTTGTCCTGATGCCCGCGCTCTGTATCGCGCTGGCGCATTAGAGCTTCTGCTTCTTTTGTCATACCTGCGCGGAATGCTGCTTCAATACCAAGGCGTTCAAAGATATCACGTTGGGCATGGCTTCCACCGATCTCTTGCAGCGTTGGCCAAGCTTTGGACAGGCAATCATAGGCAGTTGCGAAATCATGATCGCGGTAGGCTTCAAGGCCGGTAGCTGCCAGAACTCCTGGGTGCTTGATCGCGTTGACAAACTCACAATGGTGGCGCGTCTCGGCACATCCGTTCATGTTTGCGATCAGGTTGGCGGATTGGTCTTTGTGTTGATCTGTACCGCACAACGCCATCATATAGTGCAGGTCTGCAAACGCGACGCAATTGTCGGTTATGCGATTTGCTGAGAGCTCAGCGAGCTCTTCCCACCGATCGCCGACCTCGACTCCTTCGAATTCCAACCGTAGGAGAACAGAAGTCGCGTTCGATATGTCACGGTAGTCGTCAGTTTTATCTTTGCGAATTTGCTCATCGTAAAGCTCCAGGACTTTATCAAAATTGCCGAGTTCTAGATGCATAAGGGCAATGTGCCACCACACATGATAGCGGAAGTTATTGCAATGCTCCCAAGCAGCCTGTTTGTTAGATATCCACTCAAGGCCTTCTTTCGGGCGCCCCGTCATGTCGAAGACGTGAGATACAGCGTGAAGGCCCCAGGAATCATCCGGTGACAACTCAAGTGCTTTGCGGCCGCGCTTTTCAGCGAGTGCATATTCGCCCGTCTCTTCCAAGGTGAACGCATAGCAACCATGGAAATAACCTTCTGCTGAGTGTCCGCCATACACATGCATGATGTTTTCAAGCGATGTCCGCATGCCCTTAAGGTCGCCCAGCATAAAGCGTATGGCGTGACTCATTTTCATGGCCAACGGATCATGTGGCCATTTTTGGAGAACAAGCTCCATTTCGTTAATGGCTACGCTCTGCTTGCCGCCAATCCAAGCACTGAGTGCATTGATGTAATGACGTTCGCGTTCTGTCACCGGATTTTGGCGGTCAGATGCTTCAGCGTTTTTCAGGGCGAAATGAATGGTCTCGTCTAGCTCGCGGCGACCCAGCAATAGGCTAAATAGCCCTTTACAAGCGTGCGCAAGCGCGAAGTTTGGATCAAGTTCAAGAGTGCTCCCAAGCGCAGGACCAGTGCTCGCCGCATGGGACAAAAACCCATGAAGGGTGGTATTCCATGCTTCCAATGCAGCGGTACTTGCAATTGTGACATCGCAGCCGTAACGATCTTGATCAATCATTCAAATTACTCCGTTGGGCCTTGCCCTGAAATCTGGTTTCTGTATGCCGCTTGAACGTGCGGCAATGAAATCAAAGTGTCTGTCGCTTAATCAAACAATTGTGATTGCCGAAAAAAAGGACAGGTGTTCTAATCCTGTGTAACGTTAGGCAGATGAATAGTTTCTGAACGCATATTACTGAAAAGGGTCTCGATCATGGCAATTGCAACGGTCAAAACAGCGCAGGTAAAGCCTGTTTTTGCGGCTGGCGCAATTCTCTTGATCTTGTTTATTGCTGCAGCGATGATTGCTGGGCAGAAGCAGGCTCTTGCAGTGTTGATCGGTGCGCTGGCGGGGTTTTCGCTCTATCATGCCTCGTTCGGATTTACCGCGGCTTGGCGCCGTATCTTCGCTGAACAGCGCGGGGTTGGGCTGCGCTATCAGTTTTTACTGATAATCCTGACCTGCGCAGTGTCGTTTCCGTTGATTTACTACACAAGTGCGCGCGGCTTTGTGTTGCCCGTCAGTGTTGGCATGCTTTTCGGTTCGCTGATGTTTGGCTTTGGAATGCAGTTTGGCGGTGGTTGTGGTTCGGGCACATTGTTTGTGGCTGGTGGTGGGTCCACCCGTATGTGCATCACGCTTGCCTTTTTCGTCATTGGTTCACTGATTGGCTCGGCGCATGTGCCTTGGTGGAATACGATTGCATTTCCCGATGCGGTGCAATCGACCTTCGGAGTGGGCGATCGGTTCAGCTACGGTATGATTACGCGCCTTGGACCGCTGAGTGCCTTCCTTTGGCTTACAGGTATTCTAGGTGCGATTGCTGTCTTCACAGTTTGGCTAGAAAAACGCAAACATGGCGATCTTGAACCACCGCGCAAGACTACATCACTAATTCATGGCCCATGGTCGCCGCGTGAGGGGGCAATTGCGCTTGCAATCGTTGGAATTTTATCACTGCTCGTGATTGGTCAGCCTTGGGGGGTAACTTTTGCCTTTGCTGTGTGGGGCGCAAAGATCGCCAGTTTTGTAGGCGTAGATGTAGCATCATGGCCTTACTGGTCTGGGTGGCGTGCAGGAGTGCTGGAAAACAATGTGCTCAACCATTCGGTATCGGTCATGAATTTCGGCATCATGGCGGGTGCACTTGCAGCTGCGGGACTGGCGGCCAAGTTTAATCCGATCTGGACGCTTAGCCGTGTGGAAATCTCTACAGCTATATTTGGTGGCCTCCTGATGGGATATGGCGCGCGGCTTGCTTACGGTTGCAATATTGGAGCATATCTTGGTGGGTTAGTATCCGGCAGTGCGCACGGATGGGCATGGGCGGTTATGGCATTCATTGGTAGCTGTTTGGCAGTTGCCTGCAAACGCAGGCTTGGAATTTAGAGCTTAAGAAAAGGGAGAAGCAGTATGAGAAAAATGATCGCAGGAAGTGTATTGGCACTGGTAATTGCCGGAGCCACTGTAAGCAGTGCGTTTGCGGGAACCGAAAAAGCCCTGAAGCGAGACGGGTGGATTACGCATGAAACGAGTATTCCGTTTAAGGAGCTCTATCCGCGTCTCAAAGACGCGATTAAAACTACGAAGCTTCGCCATATTACCACTGCAAGTGCTTCAGCCGGAGCGAAAGGGCGAGGAATTACCATTCCAGGAAATCGTGTTGTTGGCGTCTACAACAATTTCTTTGCGGTTCGTATGTTGGAAGCAAGTGTGGCAGCAGGAATGGAAGCGCCTATCCGGTTCTATTTGACCGAAAATCCGAAAGGCGGTTCTAACCTTTCCTACAAAATTCCGACAGAAGTCTTCCGTCCGTATTTTGAAGATGGCGGTTCTGACTTGAAAAATATGGCGAGAGAACTTGACGGTTTGTTTGATCAGATCGCGCAGGAAACGATTAAAGAGTAAGCTTTGAGTCTAAAGGTTTTTCACAAACCCTCTAATTTGTTCAGGGCTTAATAAAAGCCGGTGATGATGCGGGATATCTGTCTTGTTAAAGAACAGGTCTTCCAATTCATCTGCCAGTTTGAGCATATTCTGCTTCAGAGAGGGCACCTCGTTTCGATCACCCTCCTTGTTGCTTGCTGAATAGAAGGTGAGTTTTGTGGCTAGCTCAAATTGTTTGGCGAAGAACGGTACATATTCAAAACTCAGGAACTGTTCTGCCAAACTTGTCGGCAGATCGGGGATAAGCATTTCTGCTTCTTCTGCAAGTTTTTCTGCAAGGGCAGTCGCTTTTTCCTTTCGGGCAAATAGTTGTACCCGAGCTGCCTCTGATAAGCGCGGATCGTCTTCCTTAATTTCAACTTCCTGATTTCTGCTTCCCATGCCGTTGGTTTCCATCGACAGCCATCCTTCCTGCCAGGTTGACGGCAAGCAAGAGTGGCGCGGAAAAACTTGAGTATTCCAATACGCAGCTGCGGGAATGTACCAGCTTTGCAAAAGTAAGTTGGCTGCTTGATGTGCTATTTCGCCAGTTATCTCATACCGTTCATTCAGCCATTTCAGAACCAAAGTCTCTGGCGCAATATGGTCATCAGTGAGGCGCGGAAGAGCAAATACATTCACGCTGCTTAGACCATCCAAAGCATGGGCTCCTGTGATCGCCTCCCAACTGATGCGCACAAGCATTCCGCTTGCTTGTTTTTCCCGATAGCCATGCATCCGGCGTGCGAATTCTTCTACCCGGCAATTGGGTATGACGCCCCAACCCGTATGTTCACCAAAGGCCTCGAATTCGAACAGAAAATCGCTTTTGATATTCTCCGCAACCGGATTTTCAGGAAACTCTGGGAAATAATCATGGGCAGTGATTTTGATGCTCGCGCCGACTTCCCCATTCTTTCGGTCAACGGCAGCCAGAACTTCTGACTGAAGTTCGGGGGTGTAGGAGAAATCACGAATGTATAGGTCTTTGTTTTCCGCTTTTAGTGGTTCATGAAACGCTGTGATCATATCGTCGAACCATGTTGCCAAACTGAACCCACGGCCCTTGGTTGCCATGAAGTCCGGCATTGAGACACGTGATTCTGGCGAAGAAATTGTTATGATCAAGCCGCCTAGTCCTGGCACTCTATCCAATAGGTCTTGGGTTTTTCGTTGGCAGAATTCAAACCAAGACGGGTGCGTTGGGTCAGGAACCCCGTCCTTGCCAAGTAAATCCGGATAGGACTCCAGCACATAGTCATGAAGCGAAGGCTCTTTGACCTCCAAGAAGAGCTTTGCACCAAATTGGTCGAGCCGTTTCACTAGTCGATTAAGCCACGCGACGTTGTTGCGAACCTTTTTGAGACGTAAGTCCGTCACGCCATAGTTGGCACTTAGAAAGAGCTGCGTGCACACATCCAGAAGATCATTTTGATGGAGAACAAGCGCGTTATAGCCCCAGTGTTCCATTGTCTCGATAACAGGCAAAACACGGGATGGCTCCCATAATGAAGCGTCATGAATTTCCAGAGCAATGAGAGGCGGTTTTTTCATAATGACTGAGCCTAAAGCATTACAGGATCAGTTCAATTTTTAAAACCGCCCATCATAACTTTTGCGGCCAATGCGGCAGGCCAGCACTGTGAACGTATCCCGTTCTAATGCATCGGCAGCTTCCTGGCGGAGGCTATCAGCATCATCGACCCAAACCCCATGACCGCCGAGAGCATTAGCCACAGTCGGGAAATCAGAACCGGAGAAATCAACACCTAGATTAGGGCGCTGAGACGCGCGCTGTTTCATCTCGATCAAAGTGAGGCTTTCATCAACGAGCACGCAAATGATAATCGGGATTTTGTGTTCGCGAAGGGTTGCGAGTTCGCCCAATCCCATTTCAAGACCCGCATCACCGACGAATGCAATCACCGGTGTTTCCGGTGCGGCCTGTTTGTAGCCTGCAGCAATTGGCACTGCGCAGGCCATCGTACAAAGCGCCGAGGATTGCAGCAGTCCGCGCGGATGGTGACAAGGCCACATCTGGCTCAGTAGGATACGATGTGCGCCGCTGTCCGCTGTTGCTACGGTATTATTTGGTAAAGAGTCGCGCAGGGTGGCGAACACGCGGTCCGGTCCAAACTCTGAATCGGCGGAAAAGGTATCCCAAAACGCTGCTCGCGCATTGACTGCAAGAGCAGGGACGCTATTGCGTGTTGAATTCATATTCGCCGTCATGGCTTTTAATGTGGGTGCTAAAGAGGCGCGAATTGTGTGGCTGACGTGATGCATGCCATGGGTGCGCAAAGTTGGCGTAATCTCAATAACTGTCTTATCTGTATCCCAAGGATTGCGCCAACCAATGCGCATTTCGATTGGGTCATAGCCAATCAACAGAATGCAGTCTGATTCATCCAGCAATGGCATAAGAATTTTATCGGCTTTCGGAGAAAGCCCCGCGCCGCCAATGCTGAGAGGATTGCTCTCATCAATAAGCCCTTTGGCTTTGTAAGATGCAATCACCGGAATATTGTGCGCTTCACAAAATTCGGTAATTGCAGGGCCAGCCAGTTCATTCACCGCATCTACCCCTGTAATCGCAATCGGATTCTTTGCGTTTTGAAGTGCAGCACAGGCTTGTTTGAAAATCTCATCCTGCATTGGGGGCTGGATTGGTGTTGGAACCGGCCCGACGGTTAATGTTTCGGTTGCTTCTGCTTCAGCGACAGAAACAGGGATATCCAGATGTACCGGACCCATTTGTGGCTCGAGTGCAATCGAAGCCGCTTTCTGCGCAATCAACCCGCATGTGGATGTTGTGCCGGTAAACGTCGCTTTCGTGATTTCATCGAGCATCTTGCGGTGGTCAAACACCTGGTGGGTGTAGCTTTCAGCTTCAGCTGTATCCACGCAACCCGTTACAAACAGCAACGGCACGCGGTCTTGCATAGCGTTTGCGACGACGTTCACCGCGTTTGCAACGCCGGGACCTACAGTTGCAACAAGCACGGGCGGATGTCCGTCTGCGTGCCAAGCGCCTTCCGCCATGAAGCCGCCGGAGTTTTCATGTTTGATAAGAATGAATTCAATGCCTGCGCGATCAAACGCATCGATGATTGCCAATACCTCGCCGCCTGGAATGCCATAGGCGCGCTTACAACCGTTCGCCGCCAATGTGCGGGCGAGCATATCAGCAGAGGTTAGTTTTTCAGACATTCGATAATTCCATTCTCTTCAAGTTCTGCGATTTTTTCATCGCTCAGGCCAAGGTGCTTGACCAACATTTCTTTTGTATGTTCTGCGCGTACGGGCGGGGCTTTTTCGTATTTTACAGGTGTCTCGCTGAAATTTAGCGGATTGCCTATCAAAGTCACGCCGTCGCCTCCAGCTTCACGATGGGGCATCGTTACGGCCATTTCACGGTGCTGGATCTGCGGATCGGAAAAAGTCTGCGCAAGATCGTTCACCGGCCCACACGGTACACCAGCGGCTTCCAGCACTTCAAGCCAATGGGTGCTGGGTTGAGTCTCGGTCCTTGCATCAATCAGCGGAATGAGATCGCGGCGGTTTAGGACACGGTCTTTGTTTTTGGCAAAGCGTTCATCTTCAGCGAGTTCCGGCGCGCCAATCGTTTCGCACAAGCGCTGGTATTGGCTGTCATTTCCGGCGGCAATAATGAACGCCTGATCAGATGCACTAAAAGTGCCATAGGGAACGATTGTGGGGTGCTCATTGCCGCGGCGTGGGGGCACTTCGCCAGAAACTAGATATCCTGCCCCCTGATTGATCAACCACGCGACCTGACAATCAAGCAGAGAGATGTCGATGTGTTGCCCGTTTCCGGATGCATGTCTTGCGTGAAGGGCGGATAAAATGGCGGTTGACGCATACATGCCACACATCACATCCGCGATACCGACACCGCACTTGGTTGGTTCACCACCTTCATCATCCGGCTTGCCAGTCAGGCTCATGATGCCGCCCATTCCTTGAATGAGAAAATCGTAGCCTGGACGATGCGCATAAGGCCCGGTCATGCCGAACCCTGTAATGGAGCAATAAATCAGGGCAGGGTTGATCTCACGCAAGCTATCGTAGTCAAGTCCGTAGCGCGCCAAATCGCCAGCCTTGAAGTTTTCAATCAGAACGTCGCATTCTTTCGCTAGATCGCGAATGATTTCCTGTCCCTGAGGTTTGGTTAAATCCACCGCAACTGAATTTTTATTGCGGTTTGCGCTCATATAATAAGCGCTTTCGGTTGTGTCGTTTCCGTCTTTATCTTTGAGGAATGGGGGCCCCCAAAAGCGTGTATCGTCGCCCTTTAGAGGGCGCTCAATTTTGATGATCTCCGCGCCAAGGTCTCCAAATAATTGCGTGCAGGTAGGCCCTGCTAGAATGCGGGAAAGATCCAAGACTTTCAGGCCTGAAAGTGGTCCGGATGATGTGTTGTGCTTAGAATTCATGGGCTGTCTTTAAATCATTGCAGCGGTAATACAAGGATGCTTTTAGAGTGTAACTCGCTTGGAGATTCTCAAATCATTGTTATTGTGTTTTGATTTTTGGACACAAAAAGCAGGTAAGTAATCCTTGCACAAGTGTAACCCTAAAGTTAAGCACTATGTCAGCTAACAGGAATTGTACGCTTTCTATGAATATACATCTCGATCCGGTGGCAGTTGCCTCCAAGAAGTTTTCTGATCCGGAAATCACTGCCAAAGGCGAGAAACGCGCCAAAGTTCCATTGAGTGGATTGACAACCCTTTGGTTCAATACCGGTACGTTGTGTAATCTTGCATGCAAAAATTGCTATATCGAATCAACGCCTAAGAATGACCGTTTAGTCTACATTTCTCACGCAGAAGCGCTGAGCTATCTGGATGAAATTCGAGATCAGGAATTGCCAACGACTGAAATCGGCATAACGGGTGGCGAACCGTTCATGAACCCGGACATCATCGCGATTATGGAAAGTTCATTGGAGCGCGGCTTTGATCTTTTGGTCCTTACAAACGCTATGCGGCCCATGATGAAATGTGCCGATGAGCTTCTTCGCCTGAATGAAACCTACGGAAACAAAATGACGTTGCGCGTCTCGGTGGACCATTTCAAACCGGAGCTCCATGAGGACGAGCGGGGCGAGAATAGTTGGAAGCCAATGATGTTGGGCCTCAAGTGGCTGTCGGATAACAAGTTCAACATTGATATTGCTGGGCGCACCCGCTGGGGCGAAGAAGAAGCTGAATTGCGCGATGGCTTTGAGGCCTTCTTCAAAGAAAATGATATTAGCATCGACGCTCAGGACAAAAAGCAGCTTGTGTTGTTTCCCGAGATGGAACCGACTGAAGAAGTGCCCGAAATTACCACAGCTTGCTGGGGTATCCTGAATGTTGATCCAAAAGACATGATGTGCTCATCTTCGCGTATGGTCGTGAAGCATAAGGGGCATAAGAAGCCTGCGGTTCAGGCCTGCACACTTCTGGCATATGACCAACAGTTCAATATGGGCGAAACTCTTGCGGAAGCGAGAAAGCCTGTTGCATTGAACCATGTCTTTTGTGCAAAATTCTGTGTGCTTGGCGGTGGTGCCTGTAGCGTCAAAGACTAAACCGCAATCATCCGATTTCAGGGGTAAGCATGTTAGCAATTATTGGTGGCACGGGACTTTACCAACTCGATGGGCTTGAAGTCGTTTCTGAGGTTGAAGTCGATACGCCGTTTGGCACGCCTTCGGCGCCCTTAAAAACATTGAAACTTGGTGAGCACGAGATATTGTTTTTGCCCCGTCATGGTGGCGGGCATGCTTATCTTCCCCATGAAATCAATTATCGCGCAAACATTTATGCACTGAAACAAGCCGGTGCGCGAATGGTTATCGGGTTTTCAGCTGTTGGAAGTTTACAGGAAGAAATTGCACCGGGCGATTTTTCAATTCCGTCGCAATATCTCGATCTGACCAAAGGAAAGCGTGACTATACATTTTTCGGAAATGGCATCGCAGCACATGTTTCCACAGCCGTTCCGACATGTCCTGATTTATCCGGCTGGATCAAGCAGGTGGCACGAGAAAACGCAATCAAACTGCATATGGATAAAACCTACGCCTGTGTTGAAGGCCCGCGTCTTGGCACAAAGGCTGAAAGCTTTTTTATGCGTGGTGCCGGATGTGATCTGGTTGGTATGACCAATGTACCGGAGGTTTTCTTGGCGCGTGAAGCTCAACTGTCCTACGCGACCATCTGTATTGCGACCGACTACGACTGTTGGCTCGATGATCCTGAACAGCATGTAACCGTTCAGGCGGTCATTGAACGATTTGGGGCAAGTCTGGAAAAAGCCAAGGAACTTCTCATGGCGATGCTGCAATCACCGCTACCTAAAGTTGATGAAACCTACAGGAAGTCCTTGGCTATGGCGGTTTTGACACCAGACAGTGCTTTGACATCTGAACAGCTTGAGATGCTGGACGTATTGCGAGCTTAGGCCGTGTCTCCTGTTTCTGTCATCATTCCGCTGGCTCCAGGCGAGCAGGCGTGGCGTGATTTGGTGGATCAATTGGATTTGCCAATGGGTAGTGAAGTTATTCTGGCTGCGGGTGATCAGCAAATAGACTTAGGTGAAGATGATTACTCGTTTGATCTTACTACTTGCAACGAAGGCCGGGGACGTGCCGGTCAAATGAATGCCGGTTCCCGCGTTGCCAAACATGAATGGCTGTGGTTTCTGCATGCGGATACGCGATTGGGTGACGGTGCTCTTAGAATGATGCGCAGTTGCATCACCAGCAATGAAAAAGCGCTTTTCTTCTTCGATCTAAAGTTTTCGGATGATGGTCCGTCTGCCATGAGTTGGAACGAATGGGCTGTAAAGTGGCGCGCTGGAACCCTAAAACTTCCGTTTGGCGATCAGGCGTTTATGATCCGTCGGGATGTGTTTGAGGATTTGGGCGGATATCGCGAAGACTTGCCATCGGGAGAAGATCACATTTTGGTCTGGAAAGCACACCACATGGGCGTTCCTGTAATGTCTACAGGTACTCCGGTTTATACTTCGGCTCGACGGTATCAGGATCGTGGTTGGCTTGCGACGACGCTCAGGTTTGTTTGGTTGACCATTCTACAAGGCGTTCCACAATGGTTTATCCTTCAGGGGTGCAGACTAAAAAGGCTGACAAAATGAGATGCGCTGTTGCCATTTTCGCCAAAACCATTGGCTTATCTGATGTAAAAACCCGGCTAGCGGCTGATATTAGGAAGGAAAAAGCTGAGGAATTTTTCAGACTTAGCGTCGAATGTGTGGAAGCGTTTGTAGCAGAGGCGGGAGAAGCTTTTCCGGAAGCAATCTACCCAGTGTGGGTCGTAGCAGAAGAAGAGGGGCCAGCCCATTGGGCAAGCCGTTCTTTTCCGGCAATCTGGACAGGTGATGGTGGTTTGGGTGCGCGGCTTGCCAATGTCTCAGAACATCTTTTTGGGACTTATGATGCGGTGATGATGATTGGTACAGATAGCCCGCAACTTTCACCTACGGTTATTGTCGATGCAGTGTCGCGTTTGGCTGGGGGAACAGCGGACTCGGTTTCAGGTCCTGCTGCAGATGGCGGGTTTTATCTATTTGCTAGCAAACAACCTATTCCCCGAGAGGTTTGGGAAGCGGTTACCTACAGCTCTGAAACTACCCTTTTGGAACTTACGCAGCAATTAGAACAAACCGACTTGTCACTGGATCGATTAGCGTGCGCACAAGATGTTGACACGTTAGAAGACTTGAAAACGCTGCAGGAGACTTTGTGGAACAATCAAGAGAGCATCAATTCCGCTCAACGGCAGATGCTTGAATGGCTCGAAGCAAATTCCAGTTTATTTTGATGCCGCTACATATACCCCGTCCCAGTTTGCTCCGGGTGGGTTGGATTGAAATTCGGTAATCCGCGCTTCATAGATCAAAAGATATTCATCGATGGACAGGTTGAGTTTCTCACCCAGTTCTTCAAGCGTTTCTAATGCGTCGAATGCTTCGTTCCACTCACGCCCGCGATAGGAAGCAAGCATGGCAGAATTGACAGCGCGAAATTCTTCAAATGTTTCTGACTGCGCCAGATCTTGCCGGCCAACCAGTGAATAAATGCGGATGGGTTCGTTCTTACCCTTCACACGGATTAGGTCAATTTCAAAGACTGCAAGTGTATCTCTGATGCGTGACGCCGTTTCCGGTCCGATGACAATCGGCAAACCATAAGGTTTGGATTGCCCCTCAAGCCTGGATGCAATGTTCACCGTATCGCCGAGGGCTGTATAGTCAAATCTGTTTTCGCTTCCCATATTGCCGACGACACACAGGCCAGTGTTGATGCCAATGCCGACATTGATCTCATGATAGGTTTCGGTTTCGCTGTCTTTCAGTTGTTCTTTGCGTTCTGCATTTAACGCAGCAATATTTTCCAACATTTCAATTGCAGCGAGACTTGATTCCAACGCGTGGTGTTCAAAGTCAAAGGGCGCATTCCAGAACGCCATAATAGCATCACCCATGTATTTATCGATGGTGCCGTTTCGCTCAAGAAT
>CALLHT010000128.1 GCA_938009335.1 uncultured Rhizobiaceae group bacterium | reverse complement strand
CGATATTACCGCGATCAATCGTGACTACGGGTTTGAGCCAACCACCAATTTGCGCGAAGGCCTGCGAAAATTTGTCCGTTGGTATCGGCAATATTACGGCACTTAGCAATCGACTCCCTCGCGTTTTTGTGATGAGACAGTGTCAGCATCCAACTTCCGGGAGGGGAACATGCGGTTTGCGCAAAAATTGGTCGTTGTTTTTTTCTGTGCTTTGCTAGGCCTTGCCTCGCCTATTGGCGTTGGCTTTCAAGTCTTTGCGCAAGAAAAAAGCCAGGGCGAAGTCGACATTCAGCCAATCATCGATCAAGCCAAAGAAAACGGCATGAGCGTCATTGTCATTTCGCCAGAGCAGGATGCGGCGGCGGAAGAAGGCACTGGCCCTTCATTTCACGAACGCGTTCTCAAAGTCCGCTCTGAACTAGTACGGATTTTCTCAAATATCTCAGACCTCCCGCATGCAATCGCGAGGATGCTGAACAATCGCAGCCCCGATGGAAGTTTCAACTGGTTTTGGATTGCCGTGGTTACAGGAATTGGCGGCATCGCGATAGGCCAAATCCCGCTCTACTTCACGCGCAAATGGGCTCAAGAATATTTCAGAACCATGTATACCGAGGATGTTGCCAGCCGCGCAGATAAGATCACGTATCTTATGTTCCGCGCGTTCACCATCCTTGTAAACATAGCAATCATGGCCGCGGCCGCATTGCTCGTGGCAATCATATTTGACTCAGGTCATGGTCCCAGCCGCGTCACGATTGGCGCAATTATTGGGTCTTACGTTGCCTACCGAGTATTCCGGCATGTGATCTTCTTCAACCTGATCGCGCCCGATGTACCAACGCACCGGTTGATCAATCTGAACGACGAAGATGCCGACATGATGCAGCGCGACTGGCGTTTGGTTGCTCTGATCGTCATCGCGATCTGCAGCTTTTTTGTCTGGCTTGCGTTTCTCGGGCTGCCCGGCGATCCGCTCAAACTGCTGGTGATTTCATCCCTGTTTATTTGCGCGCTCCTGATCGGCGGGCTTTTCCTGAAACATAAGCAGCAATTCAAAGACATTTTGCTGGGCGCGGGTGACCCCACAAACAAGCCTTGGCTGCAGCGCTTTATTGCCTCCCAGTGGCATGTGATGATGATCGGTTATTTGATCGTGGCTTGGGTAGTCAGTTCCGGAAGGGTTGTCCTGAACTTACCAAGCGCACTCGCTGTTATTGGTGCGCCAGTGGTCGCTTTGATTGCGGGTGTCACTTTGTTTGGTTTGATCGTAATCATGATTGATCGCTTTTACAGCATGCGCCGCAGACGTTTCGAAGAGAAGGTCAAAATCGCGCAAGAGCAAAAACTTCGCCAAGCGGAAGCAGACAGACTGGCCCTTGAAGAGACGCTTTCTACACGTTCTGAAGATGATGATGAAGAGATGATCATCAATCAGATGATGTCGTCAAAAGACTTGGACGACATGCCTGTGTTCAAACCGATCTTCAAACCTTTGCTTGAGCGCGCGGCGGGTATTCTGGTTGCCATTGGCGGTCTGGGTTATGTGCTCAGTGCTTGGGATGTAAACATTGGGGCACGCGGCAACCCGGTGACCGGATTTCTGGATACACTTCTGATCGTCTTCTTAGCGTGGTTTCTATATCGCTTAGTGATTGTTTACATCAACAATCAGCTGGAAGAAGAGGGAGAGCTTGCAGTCTCAGATAGTGGAGAGCCGGGCGAAGAAATGTCAGGCCAGAGCGCAAGCCGATTGGGAACGCTTCTGCCGCTACTAAGAAACGTTTTGGTTGCAATGATCATTGTGCTTTCTGGCATGATCATTCTTTCCAACATGGGAGTTGATATCGCTCCGCTATTTGCCGGTGCCGGTGTCATCGGCCTTGCTGTTGGTTTTGGCGCGCAAACGTTGATCCGCGATATTTTCTCAGGCGGGTTCTTCCTGTTCGATGACGCATTCCGAAAAGGCGAATACATCGAACTGGGCCAAATCAGGGGCACGGTTGAAAAGATATCACTTCGGTCTTTCCAACTGCGCCATCACAACGGGCCGCTACACACGATTCCGTTTGGCGAAATCACACAGCTCACCAACTATTCCCGTGACTGGGTGATGATGAAATTGCCCCTTCGGTTGACCTATGACACCGATGTTGAACGGGTGCGCAAACTTGTCAAAAAATTGGGCCAGCGTTTGCTCGAGCACCAGGAAGTTGGGTCTTTATTCTTGCAGCCATTGAAATCTCAGGGCGTTTACAAGATGGAAGATTCAGCAATGATCATCCGCGTCAAGTTTATGACCAAACCGGGTGATCAGTTCGTGACCCGAAAAGTAGTCTATGCCGCCATTCGTGAACTGTTTGAACAAGAGGGCATTCGTTTCGCGAGCAAAGAAGTTACGGTTCGCATTGAGCAAGAAGGAACGCGTCAATTGACGGATGCTGAAAAGTCAGCCGCAGCCGCAGCAGCAAGAAGAATTTCTGATGATGCCGAACAGGCTCCCGCGGCACCCGCGGATGACGGGCCATAAATAGAGACCTTGCACGGGGCTTTCATCGTATGAATTGTAAAGTGTGCATTATGTCACTTTTCATTCGTGAAACGGTGTGCATACAATAACTTAGTCAGTCGGTTTAGAGGGTGAAGCGGCTTGAAAGGGGAGTGGAATAGTAACGGATGAGTTTGCTGGAAGTAAGGGACCTTAGAGTTTCCTTTGACATTCAGGGAGGGCGCGTCGAAGCCGTAAAGGGAGTTGGGTTCAAAGTTGAGCCTGGCGAAGTTGTTGCGCTTGTTGGCGAATCCGGGTCCGGCAAATCTGTTATTGCGCAGTCTATACTTCGAATTCTGCCGCGAAACGCTTCAATAGATAGCGGCCAAATCCTGTTCAATGATCCTGCAAATCCTGATGGTGATCCGGTTGATATCGCGGTCCTCCATGCGAAAGATCCGTTCCTGCTAAAGCTGCGCGGTGGTCGCATCTCGATGGTTTTCCAAGAACCGATGACCGCTCTCTCACCGATCCACACCATTGGCAATCAGGTGGAAGAAGCGCTGGTTCTCCATCAAAAACGCACAAATGAAGAAGCCAAATCCGATACGGAAGAAATCTTACGACTTGTCGGCTTCCCTGACCCTTCGCGCGGTTATGAAATGTATTCGTTCGAACTGTCGGGTGGATTGAGACAAAGAGCTGTGATCGCCATGGCGTTGATCTGCAATCCGGCAATGGTCATTGCCGATGAGCCAACAACGGCACTCGACGTTACGGTGCAGGCGCAAATTCTGGGTTTGATGAAAGACCTTCAGAAAAAGTTCAACACATCGATCTTGCTAATCACTCATGATCTTGGTGTTGTTGCTAACATGGCTGACCGCGTGGTTGTAATTTACCACGGCGAGATCATGGAAGCAGGAACTGCGAAAGAGATTTTCAAAAACCCGCGTCATGATTATCTCAAAGCGCTAATGGCTGCTGTGCCTCACTTTGATATGAAGCCCGGAGAGCGGCTTGTCTCGCTGCGGCAAATGGATGAGACGCAGGATAAACAGAACATCGAAAAGCTTGCGACCCGTTTTCATTCGGAAGAGGTTGACGACAAAACGCGGCCGCATTTGGAAGTGAAGAACCTGCGCAAAGAGTTTACGCTTAGCAAAGGAAGTTGGTTCGGCGGGGAAAGTGCGAGAAAACTGATTGCGGTTGATGATGTGAGTTTTGAAATTAAACGCGGCGAGTGTTTGGGCCTTGTGGGCGAAAGTGGTTCAGGAAAGACCACTGTTTCCAAACTGATCATGCGAGCTTTAGAGCCGACAAGCGGCGAGGTTTTACTCAACACCGCAAAAGGTGAGGTGGATGTGCTCAACCTAGCGGGTGAGGAACTGATGGAGTTCCGTCGCCGCGTCCAAATGATCTTCCAGGATCCGTTCAGTTCGCTCAATCCGCGAATGACGGTTCAAAACATTTTGCGTGAACCCTTCGCCATTCATGGGATTGGTGATCCTGATAGCCAGCAAAAAGATATCGTTGACTTGATGACATTGGTCGGACTTGATCCGAGATATCTAAACCGATATCCGCATTCCTTCTCAGGCGGGCAGCGTCAGCGTGTCGGGATTGCCCGCGCTCTTGCACTTCATCCCGATTTGATGATTTGCGATGAGCCGGTATCTGCGTTGGATGTTTCGGTTCAGGCTCAAATTCTGAATTTGCTCAATGATCTTCGTTCAGAACTCGGACTGACAAGTCTTTTTATCTCGCACAATCTTGCTGTGGTAAACTATGTTGCAGAGCGTATTGCGGTTATGTGTCAGGGCAAGCTAGTTGAGATCGCATCACGTGAGCAGATTTTTGCAAATCCGCGCCATCCGTATACACAGTCCTTGTTGGCGGCTGTTCCATATCCGGATATTGATCGGTTGTTGGATTTTGAAAAAGTGAAGTTTTCCTCTTCCCATGCAAGTGATGATTGGGGCGGGGCATTTTCGGTTTCTCAGGGTGGGAAACTGACCAGAGTGGAAGTTGATGAAGGGCATTTCGTTCTGGCCAATGAGAATAGTGACATCAGGGAGTTGAGTGCATGATCAGGGGTATTGTTAAAACGGTCTTTTGTGTTGTTGGGTTTGCTTGTCTAATGGCAACAGCACACGCAGGCGAAGTGCCGATGTGGGAAGCAAAAGTTGCCAGTGGCGAATTGCCCCCTGTTGAGAAACGACTTCCTGTCGAACCCATGGTTGTGAACTATGCTGCTGAAAACAAATCTGCCGGCAAATATGGCGGCGACATGCGCATTTTGATGGGCAAAGCAAAAGATACCCGCCAAATGGCGGTGTATAGTTACGCACGGATTGTAGGGTATGGCCCTGATTTCATTCTACAGCCCGATATCGCAAAAAGCTTCGATGTTAAAGAAGGTCGCGAATTTACATTCACTCTGCGCAAAGGCCATAAATGGTCTGACGGGCACCCACTCACCTCTGAAGATTTTCGCTATTTCTGGGAAGACATGGTTCAGCATCCTGAACTTGGTCGCGAAGGCGTGCCTACCGATATGCTTGTGGAAGGTGAAGAGCCGACCTTTGAAGTGATCGATGAACTCACGTTCAAATACACTTGGAGCAAACCTAATCCGGCATTTTTGCCAGCGCTTGCAGGCGCGTCACCGCTCTACATTTACCGCCCTGCGCATTACATGAAGCAATTCCATACGAAATATACCGATCCAGACAAGCTCGCTGAATTGGCTGCAGAAGCAGAGACAAAAGACTGGACGGCATTACACACGCGCAAACAGCGCCAGCGCCGAGCGGAAAACCCAGACCTACCGACCCTTCAAGCTTGGTGGAACCGCACACCGCCGCCTTCTACCCGGTTTATCTTTGAGCGTAACCCATTTTACCACCGTGTTGATCCGGATGGAAATCAGCTTCCGTATATCGATAACGTCATTATGAACATCGTGTCAAAGGACGTTATCCCGGCAAAAACCGGGACCGGAGAAAGCGACCTTCAAGCACGCTACCTTCGCTTTGATCACATTCCGTTTCTTAAACAGGGCGAAGAACAGGGGAATTTCAAAACGCTTCTATGGAACCT
Organism: uncultured Rhizobiaceae group bacterium; assembly: GCA_938009335.1. GTDB lineage: Bacteria > Pseudomonadota > Alphaproteobacteria > Rhizobiales > Rhizobiaceae > JAALLB01. The sequence goes on along the minus strand of CALLHT010000128.1, from coordinate 3,851 downwards.
TGGGCGTGGTTCACAGGTCGCACTTTTCCCGAACCTGAATGCAGCGGATCCGATGTGGCGTGACCTCAACCGCGATGTACGGTTCCGCCGCGCGCTGTCGCTTGGTATCAACCGCGATGAGATCAACGAGTCGATCTACTTCGGTCTTGCACAACCAAGCGCGAATACAGTTCTGCCAGACAGTAAATTTCACAAAGCAGAATATGCTAATGCTTGGATCGCGCATGACGTGGCCAAGGCAAACGCAATCCTTGATGAGATGGGCTTGAGTAAGCGCGATGGTGATGGCACGCGCCTCTTGCCAAATGGCGCGCGGCTTGAAATCACCGTTGAATCTGCCGGTGAAAGCACTGAAGAAACGGATGTCCTCGAACTGATTTCCACTCACATGAAAGACATTGGCGTGAAGATGTTTGTCCGTGCTTCTCAGCGTGATATTTTCCGCCGTCGTGCAAACTCTGGCGAGACTGTTATGTCGGTCTTCAATGGCCTCGATAATGGCGTACCAAGTGCGGATATGAGCCCGCAGGAACTTGCACCAACCGCTCAGCCACAACTTCAATGGCCGCAATGGGGCCAGCACAACGAGACCGGCGGCAAAGCTGGCGAAGAAGTCGATCTCGATGCGGCGAAAGTGCAGCTCGCGCTTTACAACAAGTGGATGGTTGCCCCTGACATGGATAAGAAAACAGAGATTTGGCATGAGATGCTGAAGAACTACACCGATCAAGTTTTCACCATTGGAACTGTCAACAACTCAAAGCAGCCGGTTGTGGTTTCGTCTGACCTGCGCAATGTGCCTGAAGAAGCGATTTACTCTTGGGAACCGACATCCTACTTCGGTGCCTATCGCCCGGATACATTCTGGTTTGATCGATAGGAAACTGAACCAGTGCTGGGGTATATCGTAAAACGTTTTTTCTACATGATACCAACGCTGGTGCTGACCAGCATGTTGGTCTTCTTCTTGATTGAGCTTCCGCCGGGTGATTATTTCGAATCCTATGTGAATGAGCTAATCGCTGCAGGTGAAACGATTGACCCCAAACAAATCGAATTCCTGCGAACTGAATACGGCTTCGATCGTCCGGTTTGGGAACGATATTGGATTTGGGCAACTGGCATGCTGGTTGGTGATTTTGGCTATTCGTTTGAATATGAATTACCTGTGCGAGAAGTCATCGGTGACCGTTTGATTTTCACGATTATTGTGACCTTCTTCACCATCATCTTCACTTGGTTGATTGCGTTTCCAATCGGCATTTACTCCGCAACACATCAATATAGTTGGGGCGATTATGGGCTCACGTTCCTCGGACTGCTTGGCCTCGCAACACCCAACTTCCTGCTCGCCCTGATCATGATGTATCTCGCAAACCAATGGTTTGGCACAGCCATTGGCGGACTGATGGACCCTGAGTTTGTCGATAAGCCGTTCAGTGTTGCGAAGTTCCTATCCGTGATGGAGCATCTCTGGATCCCTGTGATCGTGATCGGCACCTCGGGCACCGCTGCCATGATCCGCCGCGTTCGGGCAAACCTGCTTGATGAACTGCGCAAACCTTACGTGACCACAGCGCGGGCGAAAGGTGTTCCGGAATTCAAAGGCTTGATGAAATACCCATTCCGCATGTCACTCAATTTCTTTATTGCAGATATCGGTAGCGTATTACCTCAAGTGATCTCCGGTGCTGAAATTGTTGCGATTGTCCTGTCTCTTGAAACAACCGGCCCGCTTCTCATCCAGGCCCTTCAAAGTCAGGATATGTATCTGGCTGGTTCCTTCCTGATGTTGCTTGCCTTCCTCACGGTGATTGGTGTTTTGATCTCCGATATTGCACTTGGCTTCCTTGATCCGCGCATTCGATTGCAGGGAGGGGTGAGCCGATGAGTAAGGCCCCGACCAAATTGCCGGAAGATCATTTTGTCAACGAAGCGCCATTTGATCCCAAAGCAATCGAACAACTCACGCCAGAGCAGGAAGCGGTCTATCTTGCACCGCAAACCAAGCTCATGTGGTGGAAATTCAAGAAGCACAGGTTGGCGGTTTTCTGCGGCATTTTCCTTCTGCTCATGTATGTGATGGCTGCCTTCGCAGAGTTCCTCGCGCCGTATAATCTTGAGGCGAAGAACTCGAAATATATCTATGCGCCACCGCAATCGATCCACGTGTTCCACGAAGGCGAATTTGTTGGGCCTTTTGTTTACGATTACAAAAAGGAACTCGATCTTAAAACCTTCCAACGGGTCTATGCGGAAGACACCAGCAAGATCATCCCGTTGCGTTTCTTCTGTTCGGGCGACGAATACCATTTCTGGGGCATGATCCCGTCTGATAATCATCTGATGTGTGCCGATATCAACAAACCCGTCTATCTTTTGGGCTCTGATCGTTTGGGCCGTGATCTCCTTTCCCGCATCATTTATGGCGCGCGCATCTCGCTGACGATTGGCTTGATTGGCATCATGATCAGCTTCGTGCTTGGCATCGTGATTGGTGGCCTTGCGGGGTATTATGGCGGCTGGGTAGATCTTGTGGTTCAGCGGTTGATAGAGGTTATTCAATCGCTCCCAACACTGCCGCTCTGGTTGGTTCTGGCGGCAATCATGCCGGCGAACTGGTCTCCCATTCTCATTTACTTCGGCATAACGGTCATCCTCGGATTGATTGACTGGACCGGGCTTGCCCGCGCTGTGCGGTCGAAATTGCTTGCACTTCGGGAAGAAGATTATGTGCTTGCCGCCCGTTTGATGGGAGCAAGTCCTGCGCGCATTATCGGGCTTCATCTGGTGCCGGGCTTCATGAGCCACCTGATTGCCTCTGCCACGATTACGATTCCGACCATGATCCTGGGTGAAACCGCGCTTTCGTTCCTGGGGCTCGGGCTTCGATCTCCGACGGTAAGTTGGGGCGTATTGCTTAACGAAGCGCAGAACATCAATGTGGTAGCAATCACTCCGTGGCTCATATTGCCTGTGGTTCCTGTCATTCTTGTGATCCTTGCGTTTAACTTCTTCGGCGATGGTCTGCGTGATGCGGCAGACCCATACGGCTAAGTGTTCCCATTGGCGTCTGCAAACAGGGTGAAAATATCTGGCTTTTTAAGAGGGCACAGAAATCAAGGCACGCCCGTGTTTTCACTCCGTCGCTCCCACGCGTCCTTTTCCCAATCGCGGACGAGGCCGTGAATTTCGCGTAAAACTTCATGCGATGGCTCGTTTGAGCTTTTGTTGGAGCCGGGTGGAATGCCGGGACGGATGGGATGACTTGGCAAAGAGCCGCGCAAGGGGTCACCCGCAGCGGGAGATGAATAAGCCCCCGCAGGGGCATGCTCACGCTGCGCCATAATTCTGGCGAGACGCTTTGCCTGTTGGGGGATGGTTTTGAGTGCATGATCGAGGGCTTGTAGTCGACGGATGAGTTTTGTTGGGTTGGGCAAGATGTCCCCGCCCACTCCGTCATCCTCGGGCTTGTCCCGAGGATCTACCCAAGCTTCGTTTACATTGCTGTTGAAAGATTTGCCCGAGAGCTGTGCCAACCGTTGGATTATTTCCTCGGCACGTCCATTAGATCCTCGGGACAAGCCCGAGGATGACGAAGTAGAGAGGTCCGAGGATGACGAAGTGGAGAGGCCCGAGGATGACGATGTAGAGAGTGCGGTGGATGACGATGTAGAGAGGTCCGAGGATGATAAACCAAAACCCTCACCCTGAGCTTGTCGAAGGGTCGAGGCCCCATACATCTCTCCCTCGTGCTTCGACAGGCTCAGCATGAGGGAGATATTCTTCCGCGGATCAAACAATCTGAACACAGGCGGGCGATCATTCGACCCAGAACCAAAAGACGCAAA
>CALLHT010000127.1 GCA_938009335.1 uncultured Rhizobiaceae group bacterium | reverse complement strand
GCAAAACCCTGATTGAAATTTTCGGCAGCCTTGAGCTTATCCATCATCTCCTGCGGAATGGGTTCTCCGGTTTTATAATGTACCGCATATTTCGAAAGAATTTCCGGCTCTCCCAGCCAATGCTCATAAAGCTGGCTTGGCAGCTCGACAAAATCGCGCGCCACAGAAGTGCCTGAGATAATTGGATAGGTCACATCAGAAAGCATACCGTGCAATGCGTGACCAAATTCGTGGAACAAGGTGCGCGCATCATCGAACGTCAGAAGCGCCGCCTCACCTTCCGGCGCTTTTGCGAAGTTCATCACATTAACGATGATCGGGCGAATATCACCTTTCAGTTTTTGCTGGGAACGGAAACCACTCATCCACGCGCCAGAGCGTTTCGATGCGCGGGCAAAATAGTCGCCCAGGAAAAGCGCAACATGCTTACCAGATTTATCGGTCACTTCAAACGCGCGAATGTCCGGGTGATAAAGCTCCAGATTGTTGACTTCCTTAAACGACAGCCCGAACAAACGATTAGCGGTTTCAAACGCTGCATCGATCATCTTGTCGAGTTGGATGTATGGTTTGATCTCAGCTTCATCGAGATCGTGTTCTTGCTTGCGAACTTTCTCTGAATAGTAACGCCAGTCCCATGGCTCAATATCGAAATTCGCGCCTTCAGAATTGGCAAGCTCTTGCAGTTTAGCGGCCTCGTTCGCAGCTTGCGCTTTTGCAGGTTTCCAGACATTCATCAAAAGTTCGCGCACCGCATCCGGTGTTTTCGCCATTTGATCATCAAGCTTGAACTCGGCAAAATTTTTAAAGCCTAGGAGATTTGCCCGTTCTTCGCGTAATTTCAGGGTTTCGATGATGGTCTCACGATTGTCAGTTTCACCGCCGTTTTCTCCACGCGCAATCCACGCACGGAAGGCTTTCTCACGCAGATCGCGCCGATCAGAGAACTGCAGGAATGGCTCGATCAGAGAGCGGGAAAGCGTAATCACATGTTTGCCCACATGGCCTCGTTCATTGGCCGCAGACGCTGCCGCAGCAACAAGAAAATCCGGCAAGCCAGCTAAATCATCTTCGCTTTCCAGAACCAGCTCATAACTTGCTTCATCTGCAAGCATGTTTTGCGCAAAGCTGGTCCCGAGCGTTGCAAGACGTTGAGTGATCTCACTCATACGCGCCCGCTCATCACCCTCAAGCTTTGCACCAGAACGTACAAAAGATGCATGGTAGCGTTCAAGCACGCGGATTTGCTCAGCATTCAAACCGATGGTTTCACGAGTTTCAAACAAAGCATCCACCCGCTTGAACAGGTCGGCATTTAGCATGATCTTGGAACTATGCGCAGCAAGCTTCGGCGCCATCTCGCGCTCAATTGCCTGCAGATCAGGATTGGTGTGCGAACCGGAGAGATTATAAAACGTGGAACTGACTTTGTTCAGTGCCTCACCGGCAAGTTCCATCGCTTCGATTGTATTGGTGAAACTTGGAGCGTCTCCATTAGAAGCAATTGCATCAATCTCCGTTTCACTTTGCTTCAACGCAATCTCGAAGGCTTCGGAATAGTGGTCTGGCTTGATGTCCGAGAAAGGCGGGATTTCGAAAGGGGTGTTCCAGTCGGCAAGCAATGGATTATGGGTGGTCATTATTTTCTCTCAACTATTTAAGCTATGATATGGGGCATAGGCTTTTAGATTACAGCCGTCCGTGGCATGAATTTTTGGTTACTTCCGCAAGGCTGGTAAACCAACGCCGGTCGCTTCAAACCCACCATCTGCAGCGAGTGTTTGGCCTGTGATATAGCTTGCCTGATCTGAACACAGAAAGAAAATTGCATTGGCAATTTCTACTTCTGAGCCATAGCGATTAAGCGGTATCGCATCGTGATAGGCATCGATAATGTCTTGGGTATGGACAGCCATGGCGAGCTTCGTGCCCACGGGTCCGGGACAAATGCAATTTGCACGAATGCCGTATTCTCCAAGTTCCGCTGCCTGTTGCAAGGTAAGCTGGATTACGGCAGCCTTCGATGTGCCATAGGCCGTTCTGAGTGTAGAGGCCCGCAACCCTGAGATCGACGCGATGTTGACGAATGCGCCACCGTTTTCTTTCATCAGCGGAATGGATGCCTGACTCACCAAAAACACACCATCGAGATTGGTTGCCATAACGGTACGCCAGCGTTCAAAGGTTGTTTCTTCGATCGGGCCAAAATCAGCGACACCGGCATTATTCACGACCGCATCAAGCTTTCCATACTTAGCGTTGATGTCAGTCATGAAAGCGGAGACATCATCAGGTTTGGAAACATCGGCGACTATCGAAAGCGTATTTTCCAAGCCCTTAGAAACCGCTTTGAGTTCGTCGCCATCTCGGTCCACCATGATGACGTACCAACCTTCATCAAGAAAGCGTTTGCTGGTTGCCAGACCAATGCCGCGCGCTGCACCCGTTAACAATGCTACCTTGCTCAATTCAACTTCTCCCAAAGAATGTACCAGCCTTCCGGCTCTTCATCCGTTTCAAAATAAATGTCCATCACCATGCCACGGGTCTTGATTGTTTCATTTGCAGCGAGTGCTTTCACCGTTTCTGAAAAACCCGCAGGCTGCCACACGTCCTTATGGACGGTACAAGCGAACAAGCCACCCGGTCTGAGAATACGAAACAGCTC
>CALLHT010000126.1 GCA_938009335.1 uncultured Rhizobiaceae group bacterium | reverse complement strand
TTGCTCCCAATTACGTGCCTGTTCAAGCACAACATATGGCCAAAGTACTGGACCCCGTCAGCACCCTGATTGTGCCAATGTCAGGGGCGGATGCTCGAAATGGTTCTAAAGTCTGCAACCAACGGTTTCCAGTCTTCGATGGTGAAACGCGTTACGACATTCAGTTGCGTTACAAAAGCACAAAGCCCATAAAAACAAATGGCTACAATGGCAATGCCTATGTATGCCAAATGCGCTACGTGCCGGTTGCGGGACACAAGAAAAATCACCGCTCGGTCAAAGAGATGGCTGCCAACAAGAACATGGAAATTTGGCTTGCGCCTATGGCTGGCGTCAGTGTCTTTACGCCAATTCAGATCCGGGTCGGCACCAAATATGGTCGCTTTGTTGCGTCACCTAACTATTTTGGCCCGCAAGTAAATTAGAGATTTGCAGCTGATTGCGGTTAGAGATATTGTCTCGCTAAATTTCGGGCCAATATCCTTCTTATGTCCTCCAAACCTTCCTCAGCCAGAGGCTACGGCGTAACCGCAGTCCTTGGCCCTACCAATACAGGTAAGACACATCTCGCCATCGAGCGGATGGTTGCGCATGAAAGCGGGATTATTGGTTTGCCGCTCAGGCTGCTTGCGCGTGAAGTCTATAATCGCGTTTGTGAGAAAGTCGGCGCTGCAAACGTATCACTCATTACCGGCGAAGAACGCATCACCCCCAAAACAGCGAAGTTTCAGGTTTGCACCGTTGAGGCGATGCCAGACGAAACCCATGTGGATTTTGTGGCAATTGACGAAGTCCAACTGGCGGTTGACCTTGAACGTGGACATTTTTTCACAGACCGCATCTTAAATCTGCGTGGCCGGCATGAAACCATGCTGCTGGGTGCAGATACGATGTTGCCTGCTTTGCGGGACCTCCTGCCGGGCATCAACATTATCACACGACCCCGCATGTCCGTGCTGTCATATGCCGGGCCCAAGAAGATCACACGAATGCCAGCGCGCTCGGCAATTGTCGCGTTTTCAGCAGATGAAGTATACGCAATCGCCGAATTGGTGAGACGGGAAAGAGGCGGTGCTGCCGTCGTCACCGGCTCACTCTCACCACGTACAAGAAATGCTCAAGTAGCACTCTATCAATCCGGAGACGTTGATTTCATCATCGCAACAGATGCAATAGGTATGGGGTTGAATTTGGATGTCAATCATGTGGCTTTCGCCCAAGACAGCAAGTTTGATGGCTATCAATATCGAAAGCTCACCGCGTCTGAACTCGCTCAGGTTGCAGGCCGCGCTGGGAGATACACCCATGACGGCACATTTGGGGTGACAAGCCGGGTACAACCGTTTGATGATGAATTGGTTGAAGCACTCGAGACGCATATATTTGCACCCTATAAGGTGCTCACATGGCGCAATCGCGATCTACGATTTGACTCGATTGCTGAACTACAGAAATCGCTGGAAATGCCCGCAAACTCACCAAGATTGATGCGAGCACCTTCAGGAACAGATATCGTTGCTCTCGACAACCTTTCGAGGGACCCAGATATCCATAGCCTCGCGCATGGCGAAGAGCGGGTAAAACTGCTTTGGGAAGTCGCCAAAATACCCGATTATCGGAAAATCTCGCCAGCATCTCATGCAGAAATTCTAGCCGAGGTCTATACAGGCCTTACAACAGAAGGGCATATTCGCGAAGATTGGTTCGCTAATCTCGTGAACACAGCAGACAACACACATGGCGAAATTGATGCACTTTCCACCCGGATTGCCAGCATCAGAACCTGCACTTATCTCTCTAATCGCGATAACTGGCTTGAAAAACCTGCAGAATGGCGCGAAAAGACCCGTGAGGTTGAAGACAGACTGTCAGATGCCTTGCATGAAACCCTGACCAAACGCTTTATTGATCGCCGCACCAGCGTCCTCATGAAGCGACTGAAAGAAAACCGAATGCTTGAAGCTGAAATTGGCACGGATGGAAAAGTAACCGTTGAAGGCCACGAAATTGGAACACTCCGCGGATTCCGTTTTTCCATAGATGGTTCAAGCGGCAAAGATGCAAAAGCGCTTAACGCGGCAGCGACCAAGGTTTTGGCAGCCGAAGTTGAGAAACGCGCCGAACGTCTTAATGCCAGCCCCAACAGCGACTTTGTTCTATCAAATGATGGCTCGGTGCGCTGGTTGGGAGAAGCAATTGCGAAACTCGGTTCAGGCGACAATCCACTCAAGCCTAAAATAATCATGTTGGCAGACGAATATCTGACCGGACCAACGTTAGACAAAGTCACCGCGAGAATTGAACGTTGGCTTGCCAATCATATCAACACCACCCTCAAACCTCTTGCTGATCTTGAAAACAATCAGGAATTAAATGGCATTGCAAAAGGGGTTGCCTTTAGAATCCTCGAAAAATTGGGTTCGATTGATCGTAAAGAAATTGCTGATGATGTGAAGAGCCTAGACCAAGATGCACGAGGCAGCCTGCGCCGATGCGGCGTTCGGTTCGGTGCCTATCATATTTTTATGCCCGCGTTACTCAAGCCAGCTCAAAGCCAGTTGATCAGCCTTTTGTGGGCGGCACAGAATGACAAACTGGATGCTGACGGCCTTTCCGAAGTCCCGGATCTCTCGGCGGCAGGACGAACATCCGCTCCAATCGACGAAAATTTTGAACCGTATTTCTATACGCTTTCAGGCTTCAGGGTTTTGGGCAAAAAGGCCGTCCGTATCGATATTCTCGAGCGCCTTGCAGATTTGATCCGCCCGACCACCCTTTGGAAACCGGACGGTGATGCAGAAAAACCGGAAGGCGCAATCGATGGGCGTGCGTTTTACGTAACGCCAGCAATGATGTCGATTTTGGGCGCAACCCATGAAGACATGGAAGTCATCCTTAAAGAATTGGGATACAAATCCGAGTCGCGTTTAGAGGCTGAAATCAAGCCTGCGGCTGAAACCCCTGCAGCTGAACCTGCTTCAGAAAAGCCTGCCGAAGAAGCAGAACCAAAACCAGAAGCCGATACCCCTGTACAAACCGAAGCGGCTGCAGAAGCCGCAGCAGATGTCGCAGAGCCGGAAGAAGAGAAGCGCATTCTGATATGGCGGTATGGCGGTGGTGGAAACCGCAACCAAAACCGCAATGCAAATCAGGGAAAGGGCAAGAAGAACTTCGGCAAGAAGCCCCATCAAAACAAAGGTGGCAACAAACCGCGTCCTGGCGGTTCTAAACCGGCTAAATCAAAACCAATCGATCCGGATTCCCCTTTTGCAGCACTTGCAGCTTTGAAATCGAGCATGAAATCCGGCGAATGAACGAGCCTGCCAAAAGCCAGCGTATCGATAAATGGCTTTGGCATGCGCGCGTTACAAAAACGCGAAGTCTTGCTCAAAAACTAATCTCAAGCGGTAAAGTTCGTGTAGACCGTGAGAAAGTAACAAGTTCAAGCAGCAAGGTTATAGCGGGTAACGTCCTGACCATTGCGCTGCCACGCGAAATCAAAATTCTTGAGATCGTCGACTTCGCAGAAAAACGCGGTCCCTATTCGGCAGCCTGTTTACTCTACACGGATCTAAGCCCACCCAAGCCCGAACCAAAGAAAAAGGACGATGAACCGGACTTGAATGCCGGGCTTATTGCAGGCCCCCGCCCCACCAAACAACAGCGCAAAGAAGCAATGCGTTTGAAACGGAATCCTAACAATTCCGGGTTCTAGGTAAAATGCATCTGCGACAAGCCTGCATCAGAGCAAGCAAACCCTTGTTTACTTGCATCAAACACGCTAATCGGTGTCCAGAAGATTAGTCACTTCGCGTCGGAGTTTTGAATGACCTATATCGTTGATGATAACTGCATCAAATGTAAATACATGGACTGTGTGGAAGTATGCCCAGTAGACTGTTTCTACGAGGGTGAAAACATGTTGGTCATTCACCCCGATGAATGCATTGACTGTGGCGTTTGTGAGCCTGAATGCCCTGCAGAAGCGATTAAGCCGGACACAGAACCGGGTCTTGAGAAATGGCTGCAAATCAACAAAGAATATGCCGAAAAATGGCCAAACATCACAATCAAGCGTGACGGCCCTGCAGATGGCAAAGACTTCGAAGGCGTTGAAGGAAAATTCGAGAAATACTTCTCACCCGAGCCCGGCGAAGGCGATTGATCTGCTAACGTATTTTGAAGACAAATACATAAAGCCTGTCAAATAACCTCCCCGACCGCGCCTTCCTTGGTCGGGTTGAAAATCCGTCGCAAATGTGATAGTGTAACGCAAACAGGCAAAAACCGCATTGGTTCTATCATTGAAAATCTCAAGAGTATCGCGTCAGACAATGCCAACCATACATTACTATGGCTGGCAAAGGGGTATTTTTCCAATTTCGCTCAATAACTGAAAAGCTCGCGCTGATTTTGCTGCTGATTATTCTCGACGAATAGTCTGCAGAACAGAACTTATGTCTGTGTAAATTTTTACGATCCGGATGTTTTTCCGGAAAAAATGGGAGCCAAACATGGCAGCTGCAAAAAAGACTATGCAACGTCAGGGATTTAAAACAGGTGAATTCGTTGTTTACCCTGCTCATGGCGTAGGACAAATTACAGATATCGAAGAACAGGAAGTTGCTGGCTACAAGCTAGAACTTTTTGTCATTAACTTCGCGCAGGACAAGTTGACGCTTCGCGTACCGACCTCGAAAGTGGAATCAGCTGGCATGCGCAAACTGGCAGAGCCTGCTCGCATTGAAAAGTCACTGAAAACCGTTCAGGGCCGCGCCCGCATTAAGCGCACAATGTGGAGCCGTCGCGCTCAGGAATACGAAGCAAAGATCAATTCTGGCGACTTAATCTCTATTGCAGAAGTTGTCCGCGATCTTTTCCGTTCGGAAAATCAGCCGGAACAGTCATACTCTGAGCGCCAACTGTATGAAGCCGCACTTGATCGCATGGCGCGCGAAATCTCTTCAGTTAAGAAAGTTTCGACGACTGAAGCCGTGACAGAGATCGAAAAGAATTTGGCTATGGGGCCTAAACGCGGTGCTAAAACCGAAGAAGATGATCAGGAAGCAGCCGCTTAACCTACTCTTTTTCATAAGAAATTCGAGCCCGGCAATTTTGTCGGGCTTTTTTTTCGTTTTCGTGAACACTTTTTACTGTCTGATGCGTTCCTAAGACTGTAGTCTTAGAAAAAAGGGTCTCAGCTATGATGCATCAGGAGAATATCGGTAAAAGCCTTATCAAGGCGGCAAGCAAAGCACCATATCTCGAAAAAGATGAAGAACATCAACTTGCGCTTAGATGGGCTGAGCAACAAGATCAGGAAGCCCTTCATCAGCTGACATCCGCTCACATGCGTCTGGTGATTGCAGTTGCCGCAAAATTCCGCCGATATGGGCTTCCACTTTCTGACCTGGCTCAGGAAGGCCATGTTGGTTTGTTAGAAGCTGCCGCTCGCTTTGATCCATATCGCGATGTTCGTTTCTCTACCTACGCAACTTGGTGGATCCGCGCTTCAATTCAGGACTATATCCTTAGAAACTGGTCCATCGTGCGAGGCGGAACCAGCTCAGGCCAAAAGTCCTTGTTCTTTAATTTGCGTCGACTACGCGCAAAGATCATGACCGACAACCGTTCGATGAACAGCCAAGATCTTTATAAAGAGCTTTCCGAGGCAATTGGCGTGTCAGTAAAAGACGTTGCTACAATGGATTCTCGCCTTAGCGGTCCAGACATGTCTCTAAACATGCCGGTAGCTTCTGACGATGAAGCCAGCACAGAACGCCAAGACTTTTTGGAGTGCGAGCAACCCACCCCTGATGAGATGGTTGGTGACGTGATCGACGGCGAACGCCGCTCCACGTGGCTAAATTCAGCTCTGCACATTCTCAATGAACGCGAATTGATGATTGTCAACAAGCGTCGACTTTCCGAGCGCGGTGCTACTTTGGAAGAACTGGGGGACGAGCTTGGCATCTCTAAGGAACGTGTCAGACAGCTGGAAAATCGCGCACTCAAGAAGCTTCAAGATGAATTGGTGAAAACCAACCCCGAGATCGTAAATCTGATCTAACGAACATGGGTTCCGATACCAGTGGCTTTGTCTGTACCGGGACAGCCTCTCGGTGTTATTTGCTTGAGACGATTTTCACGCTCATTCCCGGCGTAATTTCATCATCAGGGCTCAATCCGTTGATTAGGCGGAAGAGTTCCAACTGCTTGTTGGTGCCTTCCATACGCGCCGCAATGCGAATTTGCGTGTCACCCGCTCGGGCTTTAACAACTTTAATACGCAGTGGTTTCAATCCAGCGATTTCTTGTTCAGACAGAGTACGGAAGCTTCCTGTAATTTGACGCGAAACCGCATCTAGATTGGTGTTGGTTAGCGGAGCGGCAGTAATAAAGCGGAAAACCTGGCTATCATTGCGAATAACCCGCACTTTAAAGCGCCATCCTTCGCCCCGCGCGGTCGCACTGGCGGTCTTTAATCCGTTCAAGGTTTCCTCACGAATGGTTTCTTCCACAAGACCGGTTATCCAACCGCTACGCAGATAGTCACTCAACGAGGTCCGGGTCGAGACAACCGTCGCGTCAAATCGTGTTGCCAGATCATTTGGACCTGAAACCAAAACGGCTTTCGACTGATTATCTATACGGAAGCCCGAAGGCACTGAGAAAGTAACTCCCAATCCCGCATGTGAAAAAACACGTCCCCTGACGAAGCCTTCATCCGGTCGGTCGCCAAACATCATCCCATTGATGCCTGTAAAATAACGCTCAGCGCCACGATCACCAACGCCAGGTGCTCCAAAGAAACGTGCATGACGTTTCGCCAATTCTATACGCTTCGGCGTTGATGGATGGCTGGATGAGAAACTCTCCGTATCACCAAAGCTGTTTTCTCCGGAAAGAAATGCACGATAAGCATCCATTGTGCGAAGAAAACGCTCAGCTGCAAAAGGATCGTAGCCCGCACGACCGATCATACGAAT
>CALLHT010000125.1 GCA_938009335.1 uncultured Rhizobiaceae group bacterium | reverse complement strand
GGCGCAGATCCTGCTGCCATTCGCCAGGCTTTGAAAGGTGGCTTTGCAGATTCGGTGATCTTGCAACAACACGGAGAGCGAATGACAACTGGTAATTTTGAACCCGGTGGCCTTTCGCGTTTGCAGTTGAAAGATATCAATAACGCTTTGGAAGAAGCATCTCATGCAGGCTTGACCTTGCCCTTAGCTGAACAGGTGCAGGAGCGATTCAAGCGGTTGTGTGATGATCTGGACGGCAGTGAACTGGACCACTCGGCGCTCTATCTTGAACTGTGTGATCGCAACAAAATTCAATAACAAAAGAGGAGGGCGCAAAGATGAAAGTATTGGTTCTTGGTGCTGCTGGCATGATTGGCCGCAAGCTGGTGCAAGCGTTGATCTCCGGAGGTCTTCCGGGTGCGGATATCCGCGAACTTATTTTATATGACGTTGTGATGCCGGAAGATCAGAAAGCCGGATTTCCTGTCCAAAGCATGATGGGCGACCTCTCTGAACACGGTGAAGCGGAGAAGCTTGCTGATCTGGATTGCGATCTGATTTTTCATTTGGCTTCCATCGTTTCGGGACATTCAGAAACGGATTTTGATCTGGGTTGGAACAGCAACACCCGCGCTAGTTGGGCGCTTTTTGATGCCATTGCTAAACGAAGTGACGGCCGGGCAGGCAATCCGGTAAAGATGATTTTTTCATCATCAATTGCCGTATTCGGCGGGCCATACAACGGTCCGATTTCGGATGAATTTTTATGTGCCCCTCAGTCGTCATATGGGGCGCAAAAGGCGACGATAGAACTCTTGCTCGCAGACTATTGCCGAAAAGGGTTTATGGATGGCATGTCGCTTCGCCTGCCAACCATCTGTGTACGGCCCGGAAAAGCAAACTTGGCGGCTTCCTCGTTTTTCTCCGGAATCATTCGCGAACCGCTTAGCGGTCAAGAAGCAATTCTTCCGGTTGAAGACACGACACGCCACTGGTTTGCGTCTCCTGAATCTGCGGTTGGATTTTTGCTCCATGCTGCTCAACTTGATACTGCACTTCTGGAAGGGCGGCGATCTCTGAATCTTCCAGGTGTGTCCTGTACGGTTGCTGAGCAAATTGAAGCGCTGCGCACCGTTGCAGGAAATGATGTCGTCAATTTGATCAAGCGGGAAGCAAATGAGCGCATTCGCATAATTGTTGGCGCTTGGCCGGAGGATTTTACTGCGGAACGTTCAAATGCGCTTGGTTTCAAGGCCGATGCGAATTTTGAAGCAATTATCAGAAATTACATTGATCAAGAGCTGACTTGACCAAAGTGCAGATAAGGATGGATTTGTGCGGGAGAGTGAAATGTGAAGGCCAGTCCCGTAGGACTTGGTTGCGATCGCCCCAATCACAAAATGCCTTCACATTTCTGTCCGCCCTCTCCAAATAAGCCCCATTGGATAAGGCACACCTGAAGGTGTTGATTCGACGCGTGCCTTGAGCAATTTCAACCTGTGATAGCAAGTTGTAAAATTGCGGTTAGGCACATGCCAAATACTGTTCTGTTTTATGTCCTGTGGATGTTGATTTTCGGTTAATTTTCCACTGGTTTCGCAATTGGCGCAAATATGGTCATCTTTGGTCGTTTTCCTGTTTCAAGGCTTTGGTGTTCTGTGTAAAGAGAAGGACAGTATCTCGGAACTTGAGAGGAAGACATGTCCGCGCAAATTATTGATGGAAAAGCCGTAGCAGCAGAGGTTGTGGAAACTGTTACTGCTGAAACTGCTAAATTGATAAAAGAAACAGGTGTTGTGCCTGGTATCGCTGTTGTCATTGTTGGTGAAGATCCTGCGAGCCAAGTCTACGTGCGATCAAAAGGCAAACGTGCAACCGAATGTGGCTTTCACTCTGTGACCCATACGATGCCAGAAGATACTTCTGAAGAAGATCTGCTTGCGATGGTTCAATCTCTAAATGATGATCCGGTGATTGATGGTATCTTGGTTCAGCTACCACTCCCAAAACACATTGATGAAGGTAAAGTCATTCAGACGATTGCGCCTGAAAAAGATGTTGACGGCTTCCATTTCATCAATGTTGGAAAACTTGGAACTGGCGAGACTGACACAGCGTTTGTGCCGTGCACGCCAGCGGGTTCTATGGTTCTTCTTAAAAAGGCTTTGGGCACTGAAGATTTATCCGGTTTGAACGCGGTTGTTGTTGGCAGATCGAATATCGTTGGCAAGCCTATGGCGAACCTTCTTTTGTCTGCGAACGCTACCGTCACCATCGCACATTCCCGCACCAAAGACCTTCCGCAGAAATGCGCCGAGGCGGACATTCTTGTCGCGGCTGTTGGCCGTGCCGAAATGGTGAAAGCTGATTGGGTGAAGCCGGGTGCGGCTGTTATCGATGTGGGGATCAACCGTGTAGATGCACCTGAAAAAGGTGAGGGTAAGTCCAAACTTGTGGGTGATGTTGCCTATGATGAAAGTGCCGAGATTGCCGGTTCAATTACGCCGGTACCGGGCGGCGTTGGTCCAATGACTATTGCGATGTTGATGGCCAATACCCTAACAGGGGCTTGTCGCCGTGCCGGTGTTGATGCGCCGACCTACTAGGGTAGAGAGAGATGGACCCCCGGTTTATTGACGGAAAAAGTGTTGCCGCTCGCGTTTTGCAAGAGACGCGCGAAGGTTTCACTGAATTAGGCGGCCCATCGGGCCGTCTCGTTTCAATTTCAATTGGCGATAATCCCGAAGTTGCGGTTTACATCCGCAATCAGGCACGGGCTGCAGAACGCGCAGGCGTTCCGTTTGATGATCAGTTCTGGCCGGGCGATCTGAGTCAAGAAGAATGCAAATCACGCATTGTTGAGATGAATGATGATCCCGGCGTGATCGGTATTATCTTGCAGCGCCCTGTGCCCGATCACATCAATGTCCGTTCATTGCAATCTGCGATCCACCCGCTCAAGGACGTTGAGGGTATGAATCCGGCATCTATCGGTAACATCGTTTACAACGATCTTGCTCTGGCGCCATGTACTGCAGCTGCTTCAGTTGAGCTAATCAAGGAAACAGGCCTTCAGATGGAAGGCATGGAAGTGGTTATGATTGGCCACTCCGAAATTGTCGGTAAGCCTGCTGCATTTTTACTTATGGCGGAAGGTGCAACCGTGACGGTCTGCCACCACATGACGCGCTCGGTTGCTGCCCATTCAAGGCGCGCAGACGCTGTTCTTGTTGCGGTAGGAATTCCGCATTTTCTCAAAGCTGACATGGTGAAGCCGGGAGCAGCGGTTATTGATATTGGTATCAATCAGATTACTGATGATGAAGGAAACACAAAAATTGTCGGCGATGTTGATACGGAAGCAGTGATGGAAGTTGCCAGTTGGGTCACACCTGTTCCAGGTGGTGTTGGCCCGGTCACGGTTTCGATTTTGATGCGCAATGCGCTTATGGCGCAACGTCGCCAGCGCGAGGTTGGTTGGATTTCCTAACCGATTTCTTGTTGGTTGAAGCAAG
>CALLHT010000124.1 GCA_938009335.1 uncultured Rhizobiaceae group bacterium | reverse complement strand
TGTGGCGAAGCAGATTTGCCAAAATCTGGTGGGGCAGGTCTTCTGTATTGTTTCGCTGTAAAGTGAGCATATTCCAATGAGCTTGCACCCTGCGGTGCAAACTCTTGAATAGCTAGGCCGTAGACTTATACCATTTTTACGATTTTATGGGTCTACGGCCTAGAAGCCGTTTTTATTATTGTAGCTCAAGCCGTACCCGCTGTCTCCACATACCTTTTTTCCAGTTCTGCCTGACGCGCAATGGCGACCGGATCAAGGTCGCGTTCTGCCGGTATATCGATGCCGAAATTGTTGTAAGTGTCGTTGCCACGAACCAGCATGGCTGTATCGAGATCATGCTTGGTTTGGCGCACATGGCTTGCAAGATATTGGATGTTCAGCCCAATGCGGCGGTCGTTTGAATGGTTCGGCATTGACGCATGGAGGGTCCAACCGTGATGGAAAGATGCTTCGCCCGGTTGTAGTGGGCACATGACGGACTTGCTCTCATCAACACCGTGAATGGTCTGGCTCTGTAGCAAAACATTGGTTTCATCTTCATGGGTTTCGTGGTCATAAACCCCATCTTTGTGGCTGCCCGGGATCATGCGCATGCATCCTGATTCTGAGGTCGCAGGAGAGAGCGCTAGCCAAGCTGAAACCTGATCATCGTGCGATAAGCCCCAATAGGTGAGGTCTTGATGCCAACTGACATGAGACGGCGAGTTCGCTTCCTTGATGATGTAGGTCACGTTGTAGAGCAGGATGTCCGGGCCGATCATCTGTTCGACCACATCCAGCATCTCAGGCATGGTGGCCAATTCGAGCGGTGACGTCAGCAACGTATGGATTTTAGACTTATAGTGCATGTTGCCAAACTCGGCCTCAGCCTTTTCCAACCGTTCGCGGTGAGCGATTGCTTCACTTGAACTTAAAAGCTCAATGCCGGAGACATATCCGTCGCGCTCATAGTCTGATTTGATTTTCTCAAGATCGTGTTTGGCCATAACAAATCCTCCTATTTGTTCCGCTAATGCTACGCATTTGAATTTGAATTCCAAGTCGCCTCAAGGCAAACTTACTGGCGCAAATGGGAAACTTGGCTCGAGAACTCGCGCAATAATTTGCGATGAATTGCCTCTCCAAAGGCTTCAAAGTCCTTCGCTTTGATCACAAAACTACCGGTTCCTTGAATAACATTCTCACGGTAATATCGCTCCAGATTGTAAAAATCATTCGCGATGGCAAGCCCATTGATTACCACGTTTCTGGAATTTGCGATGATGCGTGCTTGCGGTAATCGCATCACAGAGGTTGAATAGGGGCGTGTTTCTATTCCATCTCCTGACACATCAACAATTTTTCGCAATCCGGAAAACTGATTCTGCTCCAGCATGGCGAGTGCATAGCCAATGCCTGCGCCAATCTCGGTCCCACCTTTGGTGACGTAGAGAATTTTGACCTGTTGATGAAGGCTTTCTAAAGCTGTTGCGAAGCGCTCTGCATCCTGCGCTGAGGATATCCTGAACCACTCGGTTTGCAGTTTGGGCAGATAACGATCAGACCATACAACAAGCGCGACGGCCACTTTTCCAGTCGGGCCGGAGCGCATCGCGTTCTGAATGACGGGATTGCGAAACGCATTGATATAGCCTTGGAATTGAAGCTCCATTTCTTGCGGGTTTACGGAGCCGGAACCATCTACGGCCATCACCAGCTCGACATCAACTTCTTCCGCGATTGCCGTCGACAAGGAAAAGCTCGCGATCGAGAGCAGTGTAGATAGAACGAGAAGAATACGATTCCAGAAACCCATACCTGCAGTCTGACGGGTTTTACAGTTTCGTCAAACAACATTTGGGTGAAGAGGGTTTATCTTCTATTGACTAGCAGAATGCCCAAAGCCACCAAGCCAAGGGCAAGGATGATTGCCAATGTCATGGGTTCGCCAAGAATGAGCCAAGCGAAGATTGCGCCGAAGACCGGAGCAAGGAAGCTGAACGACGCCATGTCGGATGCCGGGTAGACCGACAGGACCCAAAACCAAAGGAGGAAACAGGTGCAAACCACAAATACGACCTGCAGCCCGAAAATACTCCAATGAGTGAGGGTTGGTTCAGTCATGCTCTCACCCAGCATGAATGCCAGTGGTAACAACAAGACCGCCGAAACGATCAACTGATAGAAAAGTTGTGCTTCCGGTTTGATGGTCGAGAATTTTGAAACCCGAGCAATGATGGCGATTGCGGCCCATCCCACCGCACCGAGCAATGCCATCAGATCGCCGATGAGAGCGTATGGTCCTGCCTGCGACGTGTTGGTGGAGAGTGCAACCGTAACGCCAAGAATTGCCATGACCAGGCCTAGGATTCTGATGAGGCTCAGGCGTTCTCCCGGTATCAAGAAATGCGCGGCGACAGCTACCCAGAACGGCATGGTGTAGAAAAAGATTGAGGCGCGGGCGACGGACGTCCATTTGAGTGCCTGAAAGAGAAGGGCAAACTCAGCGGCAAAGAAGAAGCCTGTCAGCAGGCCGGGGATCAGGATTTCACGCCGGGTCGGAATTTTAGTACTGCGAAACATGCACAATGCGAACATGATCGGCAGCGCCACAAGGGAGCGAAGCCCAGCTTGCAGGATAGGTGGTATGCCATCGTTGACAATCTTGATGCCAACCTGATTGAGACCAAGCATAGCCATAATGCCAAGCAGAACAATTGCGCCCGTTGCATCTATTTTTGATTTCCGTTCCACGGCGCGTATTCACCTCACTCTTCGCTGTTAATAGCGTTAGTGGAGGCTCTTGCCATTGGCAATCGATAGTTTAACGTGCTGCAAAATGGTTTTCCTTTTGTTGGGGGCAAGATGAGCGCGTCAGAGATGACACCAGATGAATTGGCAAAAGCCTGTGCAGACAGCATGTGGGCAAATGATGAAGCAAGCCAGTCTCTCGGCATGCAGATAAAAGAGGTTACATCGGGTAGGGCAGTGCTGACCATGCCTGTTCGTTCAGACATGCTCAATGGCCAAAAAATTTGCCATGGCGGCTATATGTTTTTGCTGGCTGACAGTGCCTTTGCCTTTGCCTGCAATGGGTACAACCAGTTCACGGTCGCGCAATCGTGCAAGATCGATTTTCTGGCTCCGGCCTTTGTAGGCGAGGTGCTGACTGCTGTTGCTGAAGAACGCTACCGCGAAGGGCGTTCCGGCATTTATGATTGCACGGTTTCCAATCAGGACGGCAAAGTGATCGCGGAAATGCGTGGCAATTCGAGGACGGTGAAAGGCCAGCATGTGCCGGATGGTGATGGAGGCGGATCATGACACAGTTGATTGAACTGGGTGCGCTTGATCTTTCCGATGGTGTGGATCGTGGCGACTTCACCTATGCGGAGATTATGGCGGCGTTTCTTGATCGGATTGATGCGGTTAATCCCGAAATCAACGCGATTGTTTCGCTGCAAGATCGGGATGATTTATTAGCGCAAGCGCAAGAAGCGGAAAAGCAGCCGAAACGCTCTAAACTTCACGGTCTTCCGATTGCAGTGAAAGACTTGATGGAGACGCAAGGCATTCGCACAACATATGGTTCTCCGATTCACAAAGATCTGGTGCCTGCGGCAGATGCGGTTGGCGCGAAGAACATTCGTGATGCGGGTATGATCATGGTTGGCAAGACCAATACGCCTGAGTTTGGTCTTGGTTCCCACTCTTACAATCCCGTACATGGGGTGACACGAAACCCTTATAACCTTGAAAAGTCTGCAGGCGGTTCCAGCGGTGGGGCAACGGCGGCATTGGCTTCACGCATGGTGCCGATTGCGGATGGCTCCGACATGATGGGATCTCTCAGAAACCCCGCCGCATGGTGCAATGTTTATGGCCTGCGTCCTACCATCGGGCTTGTGCCGGATGGCTCGGATGGCGATTTATACTTAAGCCAGCTTGCTACGCTTGGGCCTATGGCGCGGAGCATCGAAGACCTTGCGCTTATGTTGGATGTGTTAGCGCTAGATCATGCCGGCGGTTCTTTCTTTGAACGTTTGGAAGAAGCGGTTCCGCCTTGTCGGATTGGCTGGTTGGGTGACTGGGAAGGACGCTATCCAATCGAAGGAGATATTCTGGATATCTGCCAATCCGGAATGGAAGCGTTTGAAGCGCTGGGGCACACAATCGAGCCGATCCAATTAGATTTCGATCCCGAAAAGCTCTGGATGTCATGGGTGCGCTTACGCAATATGGCGATGGCTGCGAAGATGAAGTCAGAATATGAGAATCCTGAGCTTCGCAAGCTTCTAAAGGCTGAGATGATTTATGAGATTGAGGCTGGTTTGGCGCTTTCCGGTCAAGAGATTGCGGATGCAACTGCAGCCCGGACTGACTGGTTCAAATATCTTGCTGAAGTCTATCAATCATTTGATGCGATTGCATTGCCGAGCGCGCAGGTTATGCCGTTTGATGCAGAACTGGATTGGCCGAAGTCGATCAACGGGCAAGACATGACGACGTACCACAACTGGATGGAGATCGCCATTCCTGCCTCCCTCATTGGCTTGCCTGCGCTTAATTTGCCTGCCGGATTTTCTTCAACCGGACTGCCGGTTGGCTTCCAGCTCATGGGGCCGCGTGGGGCTGATGCTAAACTGTTGCGGCTTGGTCACAGGTATCAAGAAGCAACGCTATGGCCGCAAAAGCATCCGCCTAAGCTTTAAAGTTTGGCGTCTTTCGCCCAAGACTGAATTAGCTCTTCCGTGGTGCTTTCCCGGTTCAGACCTACGGCTTGACCGGACCACAGAGAAACAAAATCCGGGCTATTAGCAGTGCCACTTGCTTTGCGTAGAGGTCCGGTGAGCGTGTTCATGATCGGGAAGTCAGGCAGGTCCGGTTCATGCTCGCGCATCTCTTCCATATACCGGTTGATGATGCCCCGTGCGGGACGGCCAGAGAAGACTTTCGTCGTGCGCGTGTTGGAACCGTCGGATGCAAGTAGTTCTTTTTTATGAACTGAGGGAATGCCTGCCTCAACGCAATTGAGAAATGCCGTGCCGATTTGAACGCCCGACGCGCCTAGCGCGAACGCTGCCTTAATGCCACGTGCATCTGCAATGCCACCCGCTGCGATCACCGGAACGGAGACTGCGTCCACAATTTGTGGAACAAGGGCCATCGTGCCGATACATGCGTCTTCTGACTCAAGGAAAAAGCCACGATGGCCGCCGCTTTCGAAGCCTTGGGCGATGATCGCATCAGCACCGTTGGCTTCCAACCATTTCGCTTCGGCAACTGTTGTGGCGGATGAGAGGATTACCGAGCCGTTGTCTTTGAGTTTTTGAACAAGGTCTGCTGGCGGTAAACCAAAGTGGAAGCTGATCACTTTGGGTGCGATCTCCAGCATCACATCACAGATTTCTTCACCGAAGGGGAAATGCGTTGGGTTCGCATCTTTTACCTCGCCCAGACGATGCTCGTCATAATAGGGTTTCATGAGTGCGCGCGCTGCTTCGCCAGTTTCAGCGCTGCTTGCGGGTTCCGTGTGACAGAAGAAGTTGAAGTTCACCGCACGATTGGTTTGGTTTTTCATGTCTTTGCCAAGCTCGCGCAATGCGTCCGCTTTCATCATGGCACAGCCCAATGAACCCAACGCGCCAGCGTTTGAAGCAGCAACCGCCATAGCAGGCGTTGAGGCGCCAGCCATGGGTGCCTGGATGATCGGATGCGTGATGCCGAGGAGGGTGGTGAGGGATTGGGTCATAAGTTACTCCACCTGCAACGGGCTGTAATCCACCATGACATGCTCTTTATAAGCAGGTCGTGCTTTCAGGCGCTCATAATAAGCAGCCAAGTTTGGAAGGTCTGGCCGCTCAAACGGCAATGTGTAGTAACGATACAATGTGTGCCCGAACATGATATCTGCAAAGCTCAAATCACTGCCGAGATATTCTTTATCTGCGAATTCGCCCTCAATGCGAGACATCAACTCTCCAAGTTGTGCGACTTGTCCTGACAGTGCTTCCATATCGCGTTCCGCGCTTGGCGTGCGGACCAGGGTCCAGAAGACTTGATAGATCAATACCGGACAAAGGGTTGTTTTAGTCCATTCAGCCCACGCATCCAATGGCGCGCGTTTCTTGGCATCGGTTGGCCAGAACGTTTCGTCACCGTATTGAGCCCCTAGATATCTGAGAATAGCTGCGCTCTCGAACAAGACCAATTCATTGTCTTTGAGCACGGGGATCAGCCCATTCGGGTTCATGGCGCGATATTCTGGTGTATCCGTGCCGCCAAATGCTCCGCCAACGTCTATGCGTTCAACTTCCAACCCCACTTCGGCAGCAGCCCACATAGTCAATTGAACATTGCTGGATGTGGCACGTCCCCAGATTGTCGCCATGTTATGTGTCCCTTTGTAAAATCGTGTGTATCGGGGTGTAATTCATTTACACCCTTTATCTTGACCCTTTGCAACAGGGCTTGCATAGGTTCTGCATGAAAAAAAGCCTAGAACCAGTTCCTTTTCTTACCTCTCTTTTTGATGCTGCAGTTGCGGCTGCTCAACCTGAAAAGGGAATTGCGAAATTCCTGCCGGAAAAGCCCAAAGGCAGAGTGATTGTTATAGGAGCAGGCAAGGGTTCTGCACAGATGGGACGTGCGTTTGAGCGGGCCTGGATGGCGACGCATGGAGAAGCGGTTCAAGGCGTGATCGTAACACGCTACGGCTATGCCTGCGAATGCGAGTATCTGGAGATTTTGGAAGCGGCCCATCCGGTGCCGGATGAAGCAGGGCAGGTGGGAGCAAAACGCCTGTTGGAGGCGGTTTCTGGTCTGACAGAAGATGATCTGGTTGTAGCACTCATTTCAGGTGGAGGGTCGGCACTTCTGCCTTGCCCGCCTGATGGCTTGACGCTTGCCGATGAAATTGCGGTGAATGAGGCGCTTCTGGCCTCTGGTGCGCCGATCTCTGCGATGAATACAATCCGCAAACATGTATCCAACATCAAGGGCGGGAGATTGGCGGCCGCGGCATACCCTGCGAAAGTGTTGTCCTTGCTGGTTTCCGATATTCCGGGCGATCACGCACAATATATCGCGTCTGGCCCGACTGTTGCGGATGAAGGATCGCGTGAGGACGCTCTAGCGATTATTGGCCAATACGATATGCAACTGCCGAAAGCGGTGATGGCGCATATTCAATCTTCTCACGCGGATGCACCTCGACCGGATGATCAGCGTCTTGAACGGGCAGAACATCATATTATTGCCTCTGCTGCGAAATCGCTTGAAGCTGCGCAAGTTCTGGCAGAGGCGCAAGGTATTGAAACGTTTATCCTTTCTGATGCAATTGAAGGTGAAGCGCGTGAGGCAGCGAGAACGCAAGCGGCAATCGCTAAAGAGATTTTGCATCGTGATCGGCCGTTTAAGAAACCGGTTTTACTGCTCTCAGGCGGGGAAACAACAGTCACGCTTAAAGGCAATGGCAAGGGCGGTCGAAATACAGAGTTCTTGCTCTCATTTGCGACTGAGATTTCGGGAGAAAAGGGCATTCATCTTTTGAGTGCTGATACCGATGGCATCGATGGCTCTGAAAACAATGCAGGCGCGTTTGTGAGTGGCGAGACTGCATTGCAAATGCGCGCCAGTGGAGTTGACCCGGTTGCATATCTGCAGAACAATGATGCGTACACCGCGTTTGACAAAATCGGTGCTCTATTTATACCGGGACCGACAGGTACCAACGTCAATGATTTTCGGGCGCTCCTGATTACAGGATAAGCGACGGACATAGGAGTTTTCATGGCCGATAGAATTGTAATTGCGGGTGCAAAGCGCACACCAATGGGTGGTTTTCAAGGCGAGTTTTCATCTCTAACAGCCTCAGAGCTAGGGGGAGCTGCTATCAAAGCTGCCCTTGAAGATGCAAAGCTTGATCCTGCAAAGGTTGATGAAGTGGTGATGGGCAATGTGCTTCCCGCAGGACAAGGCCAAGCGCCGGCACGTCAGGCAGCATTTCACGCAGGCCTCGATAAAGGCGTCCCAGCAACCACGCTCAATAAAATGTGCGGGTCTGGCATGAAGGCGACCATGGTCGCGTTCGATCAGTTGAAGGCCGAGAATGGTGAAATCATTGT
>CALLHT010000123.1 GCA_938009335.1 uncultured Rhizobiaceae group bacterium | reverse complement strand
TACGCGGACGAGGAAGGTCACCGCCTCTTTGCCATCGACAATCCGGTGATCATAGGAAAGTGCCAGATACATCATCGGGCGCACGACGATTTCACCATTGCGGACAACCGGACGGTTTTCGATTTTGTGCATGCCAAGAATACCGGACTGCGGCGCGTTCAATATCGGCGTCGACATTAGCGAACCATATACGCCACCGTTTGAAATCGTAAACGTGCCGCCGGTCATATCTGCCATGGAGAGATCGCCATCACGCGCCTTCATGCCCAAACGACCAATGTCTTTTTCGACTTCAGCAATCGACATTTGGTCCGCATCGCGCACAACCGGGACAACAAGACCCTTGTCAGTGCCAACCGCAACGCCAATATGGCAGAAATGCTTGTAGACAATATCCGTGCCATCAATCTCAGCATTGACCGCAGGAATTTCTTCCAACGCATGACACACCGCCTTGGTGAAGAAACCCATAAAGCCAAGCTTAACGCCATGCTTTTTCTCAAAAAGTTCTTTGTATTTTTTGCGCATCTCCATGACTGCAGACATATCCACCTCGTTAAAGGTGGTTAGCATTGCAGCTGTGTTTTGAGCGTCTTTGAGACGGCGCGCAATGGTCTGACGCAGGCGCGTCATGCGAACGCGCTCTTCGCGCGGTCCATCGTCTGACGGCGCACGTGCAGCAGCTGGCGCAGGCGCACTGCCAGCTTTCATCACATCTTCTTTAAGAATTTGACCGCGCTTACCGCTCCCCTGAACGTTTGCAGCATCCATGCCTTTTTCTGTCATCATCTTCTGAGCAGATGGCGCTGGCGGCATGCCGGAAGATGCTGCTGGTGCTGATGCCGGAGTAGGCGCAGGCGCTGAACTGGAAGCAGAACCAGCAGCACCTTCCTCAATCTTTGCGAGAAGCGCACCAACTTCAACCGTATCACCCGTTTGAGCAACAATCTCTACGAGCTTACCCGCAACAGGAGACATCACTTCTTGCGCGGCTTTGTCGGTTTCCAATTCAACGAGCGCTTCATCCACTGCGACAGCATCACCGACTTTCTTCAACCATTCACCAACACCGGCTTCAGTCACAGATTCACCGGCACTTGGCACAGGAATTTCGACAATTTTGCCAGACCCTGATGCTGGTTCAGCAGCAGCTTTTGGTGCTGCAGCCGGAGCAGCAGGTGCAGCAGCAGCACCTGCTTCATCAATCACGCCCAGCAAAGCGCCGACCTCAACCGTCTCGCCTTCTGCAACTGAGATATCCGCCAAGACACCCGCCGCAGGTGCAGGAACTTCAATGGAAACCTTATCCGTTTCCAGCTCCACAATCGGCTCGTCAGCCGCAACTGCTTCTCCAGCTTTTTTCAACCATTGGCCGACAGTTGCCTCTGCAACAGATTCACCAAGTGTCGGTACCCGGATTTCATTCGCCATGTTTCTGCTCTTCTTTCAAAGTTGGAAAAATCGTAATCATTCGCCTAAGGCGTCTTCAAGGAATGCTTCTAGTTCTGCCAAGTGCTTTGACATCAAACCGGTTGCGGGTGATGCCGCCGCCGGACGGCCTGCATAACGTGCACGCGGGTTCTTCGCATCAATATGCGCAAACACCCACTCAAGATACGGCTCAATGAAGCCCCAGGATCCCATGTTCTTAGGTTCTTCCTGACACCAAACCCATTCCGCATCTTTAAAGCGGGAAAGTTCATTAATCAGCGCTTTTGCCGGGAACGGATAAAGCTGCTCCACGCGCAACAGATAAACATCATCTACGCCACGCTTCTCGCGTTCTTCCAAGAGATCGAAGTAGACCTTGCCAGAACACAGAACCACGCGCCTGATTTTCTTGTCACTCTTGAGCTTAACACCATCCCAGCCCTTAATGTCCGCATCATCCCAAAGGAGGCGGTGGAAGGAAGACTTCTCGGTGAACTCATCAAGCTTGGACACAGCGCGTTTGTGCCGCAGTAAAGATTTCGGCGTCATAAGCACCAGCGGCTTGCGGAATTCCCGTCTGATTTGGCGCCGGAGAATATGGAAATAATTCGCCGGTGTCGTACAGTTCGCAACCTGCATATTATCTTCCGCACACAGTTGTAGGAAGCGTTCAAGCCGGGCTGAGGAGTGTTCCGGCCCCTGACCTTCATAGCCATGGGGTAGCAACATCACCAAGCCACTCATGCGTAGCCATTTACGCTCACCGGATGAGATGAACTGGTCAATCACTACCTGAGCACCATTGACGAAGTCACCAAACTGGCCTTCCCAAATCGTGACCGCATTAGGCCGTGTCAGCGAATACCCGTATTCGTAACCCAGCACCGCTTCTTCCGAGAGCATGGAGTTGATCACGTCATACTCTTCCTGATCGGCGGAAATGTTGTTGAGCGGCGTGTAACGGGCTTCAGTTTCCTGATCATACAAAACCGAGTGGCGTTGCGAGAATGTTCCCCGCTCACAATCCTGACCGGAAAGGCGTACACAATGTCCCTGTTTGACGAGTGACCCAAAGGCAAGCGCTTCGCCCATGCCCCAATCAATGCCTTCGCCAGTTTCGATCATCTTAAGACGATTATCCATCAACCGCTGAATGGTTTTATGAACCTTGAAGTCTTCCGGAACATGCGTGATCTTCTTGCCTATCTCGACAAGCTCTTTCTTCATCATACCCGTTTGACCGCGGCGAATTTCGTCTTCGTTGCTGGCAACTTTCAGGCCGGACCATGCACCATCCAACCAATCCGCTTTGTTTGGCTTGTAGGCCTGTCCTGACTCAAATTCATCTTCCAGATAAGCACGCCACTCATCGCGCATCGTCTGATATTCTTCGGCACTCAACACACCATCGGCAATCAGCTTATCACTATAAATCTTGGCTGTTGTCGGATGAGAGCGGATGTTCTTATACATCAACGGCTGCGTGAATGCAGGCTCATCACCCTCGTTATGCCCAAATCGACGATAGCAGAACATGTCGATCACAACCGGCTTGTGGAACAGCTGGCGGTATTCAGTTGCAATCTTTGCGGCAAAGGTTACCGCTTCCGGATCATCACCGTTCACGTGGAAAATCGGCGCTTCAATCATCTTCGCAACGTCAGAAGGATAGGGCGACGAACGAGAAAAACGCGGATTGGTCGTGAAGCCAATCTGGTTGTTGATGATAAAGTGGATCGACCCGCCCGTGCGGTGGCCTTTCAGCCCGGAAAGGCCGAAACACTCAGCAACCACACCTTGCCCAGCAAAGGCCGCATCACCATGCAGTAGCAGAGGCATAACCGTGTCGCGGGGCCGCGAGCCACGCTCGTTCTTTGGCTCAAACTTATCTTGCTTGGCACGTGCCTTGCCCAGCACAACCGGGTTTACGATCTCAAGGTGAGACGGGTTGGCGGTCAACGAAAGGTGGACTTCATTGCCATCAAACTCACGGTCTGATGAAGCGCCAAGGTGGTATTTAACGTCACCTGAACCCTCGACATCTTCCGGTTTGAATGAACCGCCTTTAAACTCATGGAAAATCGCGCGGTGCGGTTTACCCATCACATTGGCCAGAACATTCAAACGTCCGCGGTGCGCCATGCCGAGGATGATTTCCTTAAGGCCCATCTGCCCGCCGCGTTTAATGATCTGCTCGAGAGCAGGAACCAGCGCTTCGCCGCCATCTAGGCCAAAGCGTTTGGTGCCTTTGTATTTGATATCGATATACTGCTCGAAGCCTTCTGCTTCAATCAGTTTGCGAAGGATTGCTTTCTTACCTTCGAGCGTGAATGCAACACCTTTGTCCGGGCCTTCGATGCGCTCCTGCAACCAACCCTTTTCCTGAGGATTGGAAATATGCATGAACTCAATACCAAGGGTTGAGCAGTAAGTACGCTGGAGAATGTCGAGCATCTCAGGGATGGTTGCGAATTCCAATCCCAGCATATAATCGATGAAAATCTTGCGGTCATAATCCGCTTCCGTAAACCCATAATTGCGCGGATGAAGCTCGTCGTAAGCTTCTTGTTTGCCAGCAATCTTAAGGGGATCGAGGTCTGCATGTAGATGGCCACGCATCCGATACGCGCGGATCATCATGATCGCAGAAACCGAATCTTTTGTGGCGCGTTGGACATGCTCGCCGCTCAGCTCCACGCCCTCAGATTTTGCTTTTGCTTTAATCTTGTCTTCGACATGCGCTTCTACCGCGCCCCAGTCACCATCAAGTGCTGAAACTAATTCACCATTCGCATGGATGGGCCAGTGATCCTTTTTCCAGGATGCACCTTCGGCATTTTTTGCAACGTCTTGTGGGTTATCGCGCAGATCAGAGAAATAGGATTGCCAGTCTGAACTTACCGAACTCGGATTTTCCTGGTATCTGGCATACATCTCTTCGATGTATCCGGCGTTACCGCCATAGAGAAATGATGTGTTTGCGAACTCTTCATTCTGGTTCTGATCTGACATTAAGCTACCGGTCTCCGGCCCCTCATATTATCGTCAAGTATTCAAGCAAGAAGGGCGGCCTCATCAGCCGCCCTTTTTGTTTATTTCAAGTTTGGTGCGATCTCAGCGCATGCTTCGCAGAGTTCCGCAACAGCGCCGACTGACTTGTCGAACATTTTCTGTTCTTTGCTGTTGAGGTCAATCTCGATGACACGCTCAACACCTTCAGCGCCAATCACGGTCGGCACACCCACATACATGTCTTTCACACCGTATTCGCCTTTAAGCGCTGCAGCACAAGGCAGAACACGCTTTTT
>CALLHT010000122.1 GCA_938009335.1 uncultured Rhizobiaceae group bacterium | reverse complement strand
ACCGCATGAAACCCTTTTGAGCGCACATCCCGCTCCGCGATATCTAAGATTTTATCAACCGTTTCACTCATCTGTTCACCTTGATGTGTTTTGTCTATCACTAGATAGGCTTGACAGCTTGAAAAATCAATTCCATATGTTACCTATCTACTGATAGATACAACGCTTAAAATGATGGTATGTGAATTTGCAGGAATAGCGAAACTTGATGTTCCGACACCGTGTTCCGCTTTGAAAAACCGACAAACAGGCATATCTTCGAACCTAAGCGTTGCGGCATAAGGAGAAAAATCATGGAACTCAATGCAGACTTCACGGAGCGCGCTGTTGTTCACGCTGGGAAACAGGAGTGGGTCGCCTCTCCCATGAAAGGTGTGGACAGGCGAATGCTAGACAGGATTGGTGGCGAGGTCGCGCGAGCAACAACCATCGTTCGGTATGCTCCGGGAAGTCACTTCTCTGCTCATACGCATACCGGTGGCGAAGAGTTTCTGGTTTTAGATGGTGTATTCCAGGACGAGCATGGCGATTTTCCTGCGGGAACATACGTTCGCAATCCTCCAACTTCCGAACACACACCAGGTTCAGAGCCTGGATGCACCATCTTTGTGAAGCTATGGCAGTTTGATATGGACGACCGCCATCAGATGAGCATAGACACCAATACAGCCCAATGGGATGCAGATCCGGGCCGCGCTGGTGTTAGCGTCTTGCCGCTATATGCAGATGAACGTGAAGAAGTATCTATGGAAACCTGGGATGCTGGCGCTCGTGTTGGGCTTGATTCGTCCAATGGATTGGAAATTCTTGTTGTTGACGGCGCATTCACCGAAGGTGGCGAATCTTTCGAAAAACAATCTTGGCTTCGTCTTCCTGTGAACTCTTCTGCAGTGGCAGAAGCTGGCCCAAAGGGCTGTAAAGTCTGGATTAAGCGCAATCACCTGAAAGAGACCCCGACAGCGCCCAAAACATAGCGCTTTCAACTTGACATTTGGTGGCAGATGCGTAATTTGCCGCCAACTCTGGGCCGCGAGTGTGCGGCCTTTATCATTTCCTCTGACACACGGGATTAAGACAATGGCAAAGGCCACCACGATCAAGATCAAGCTTGAGAGCACAGCAGACACCGGTTTCTTCTATGTAACCAAGAAAAACAGCCGCACAATGACCGAGAAAATGGTCAAGCGTAAGTACGATCCGGTTGCAAAGAAGCACGTAGAATTCAAGGAAACCAAAATCAAGTAATTTGGTTTACCTTAATATTCAAAACAGGCCGCCCTTTTGAGCGGCCTTTTTTATTGTCACCAGAAATTAAGGCTCTTCCGGCATGCTTCCCATTCACGCACAAACCGGAAAAACCGATGTCTTACGATTTCAACACTCCCTGGCATGCACAAAACCTTGCTGCGATTCGTCAACGGCTGGCTCCGTTCTTACAGCAACAGAATTTGGCGAAAATCATTCCCTCTGAGGTACAGGGCGTTTTTGTCCGCACCATCGACGAGATCGTAGAACTGTATTGCTATGATCCGGAAAGCCGCGATTTAAGCGATATCATGTCCCGTGTGGGCATAAAGAATCCGCTTGAACTTATTGCTACCTACAATCAGGTGCTGTTTTTGTCATTTGTTTGGCAACACGCACTACCGGAACGCATTTACATTGCAGGTTTTGGCGGCGGGCGTCTTGGGATGGTGTCGCATCACTACAGTCCCGAGGTTGAAATTCACGGAAGTGATTTTGATCCGGCAATTGTGGACGTTGCAGAAAGCCATTTTGGTATTGAATACGATAGTCGATACTCGATCAAGGCAGCCGATAGCGGTGAAGATTTTGATTCAAGAAACACGATCTATGACACTATAATCATTGATGTTTTTTCCAGTTCTGGCATCCATGCATCGCATCTTGCATCTCAACCCTTCTTCAAACTTTGCAATTCGAAACTGAAAGATGATGGTGTCCTCGCAATAAATCTGATTGAGCGTGATCCGGAACGCGAAGCAAAAATATCCAACCTTGCAAGCGTCTTCCCACATTTGATCGAATGGAGAAATCAGGGGTCGCACCTCATATTTGCGTCAAAGCAAGAACCAAACCTGAAGACTTGGATTAAGCGCGCGGAAGAATTTGAAAGCGCTGCCGCCCTAACCTACCCGTTTAGCGAACACGCGAAAGCACTAACCGCCGTTGATCGTGAGGAATACAAAGTCGGGTGAAGAATTGGGGTCGATCAGCTACCGGAAATGGTACGAGGAGGCCATTAAACCCGGCAGCCGATCGACGGCCCCACGGACCCAGGAGATGCGGCGGACCTGAGCACTCCGTAGGGTAAGACCTAATTAGGCCAAAAGAGCACACGATATTAATTGACTCAGTTGTATGTAAAAATCAACGTTTTGGTAACCACTTTTAAAGGCAAGTACAAAGATGGTTAGGATATATATTTAACCTAAACAGTTAATTTTAAAGGGGTTTTCTACGTAGGTAGCTACTTACGCAGCGAGTGATTCAACACGATTTCGGCCTGCCTTTTTTGCACTGTAAAGTGCCAAATCTGCCCTTTTCAAAAGCTTTTCTGGCGTCTCATCCTCAACATGCTCAACAGTGGAAATGCCGAAACTCATTGTCACATCAACGGCGGTTGCATCTGCATTTGCTGCACCAACAGGCTCGAGACAGATCATTTCGCGTATGCGTTCAGACACGTGACTTGCCATTGGATCAGTTGTTTCCGGCATGAGAATAACAAATTCTTCCCCGCCATATCGGCATGCCAAATCTGTACCGCGAATAGAATCCGTAATACGCTTTGCGCATTCGCGGATTACGTCATCACCGACATCATGACCATGCGTATCGTTGACCGATTTGAAGTGATCAATATCGCACATAACGACCGACAGAGCTGTTTTCGAGGCCTGAGCCTTATCAAACATCGTCTGGAATTGCGTTTCAAAATACCGTCGATTGTTCAATCCGGTAAGCCCATCTTTCACCGCCATCTCAATCGTCTGCTGTACAGAACTCCTAAGACAATCGTTATATCGCTTACGCATCAACTGCGTTCTAATCCGCGCTGAAAGTTCTGCATGATCAATCGGTCTTCTAACGAAATCGTTCATGCCAATTTCAAGCGCGCGACTGACAAGGTCCTCCTGACCGGGGTCAGCGATGCCTATAACAGGAAGGTTTCTCGTATTCTCAATGGTTCTGAGATGCGAGCACATACGCAGGCTGTCCTGCCCTTCCAGGTCAAGCGAGATAAGCGCAAGATCATAAGTATTGCTGGCGATATGAATGAGTGCATCATGTGGATTAGATAGTAACTCAACATCATGAGTTTCTCTCAAATCCTGCACAATTCCGGCCTCTGGCGATAGTCGATCATCAACAATAACAAGCTTGCCAGTGCCCGCTGAATTTCGAAGCCCCTCAAGGCTTGTGAAACTATCGATTGCCAGCTCATCCCCGTTTTGGGCGCGTAGCCTGAGATCATCCGTTGTCATTTTGAGACGTGAGAGGCTTTTTACGCGTGTTACCAGTGCAAAATCATTCACCGGCTTGGTGAGAAAATCATCTGCCCCAGCTTCCAAACCCCGCAAGCGGTCACTTTGAGAATCGAGCGCTGTGACCATAACCACGGGGATATGCATCGTAGCGGGATCAGATTTCAGTTGCCGACAGACTTCAAATCCATCCATTTCCGGCATCATAACGTCAAGAAGCACCACATCGCACTTACCCGCCTGGCAAATGGTGAGTGCTTCCTTGCCATTGGTGGCGGATAAAACCTGAAAATATTCGGCCATTAACCGCGCTTCAAGAAGCCGGATGTTTGTAGTAACATCATCTACCACTAGCACACGTGCGGTCACGGGGTTCTCCTATCGGTGTCGAAGGTCGTCAGATATCGCCTAAATGCGTCTGCACAGTCTGCAAAAAGGAAGCGACTGAAATGGGTTTCGAGATATACGCCTCGCATCCACCCTGGCGAATACGTTCTTCATCCCCTTTCATGGCAAACGCGGTAACTGCGATAATCGGGATATGCGATATCGTATCGTCTTCCTTGATCCACTTGGTCACCTCAAGGCCAGAAACCTCTGGCAGTTGAATATCCATTAGAATCAGATCAGGCTTATGATTTCGGGCCAGGTCCAGCGCATCCATACCGTTTGAGGTTTGAACAATGTTATACCCTTTAGCTTCCAACAGATCGTTGAAAAGCTTCATATTGAGTTCATTGTCTTCGACAATGAGTACGGTTTTTGCCATATCTTCTGTCCTGTGCGCAGTGAGCCCACTCTCCGGCCATGAAAATGTCTATACCCTATTTAAACAAATAAGGTTGACGAAACACAAACAGAAAGGCTTTTGAATGACGCCTGAGATTGCCTCACATGTTGCCATTGAAGGGCTGCAATATTTGGCCGGTGACACTGAATTGCTCTCTCGGTTCGTGGCGCTTACGGGAATGGCACCCGACGATATGCGCAAGGCAGCAACCTCGCCTGAATTTTTAGCTGCGATTCTTGATTTTTACCTCGGAGATGAGCCAACCCTTCTGGCCTTTGCAGCAAGTCGAGATTTTGCACCAGAAGATATTCAGAAGGCACGTTTCACTCTGGTCCCTCCGCAAGAGGGAGAGGCTTGGTAACGTGCCGGAAACCGAACCACACTCAAAAGGCGTATGCCGCGATTGCACCCAATGGAGCAAGACTGGCGATGCCCGATGTAGAAACTGCGGTAGCCCGAGGATCGCACGGCACGCAGAGCTGACAGACTTAACGATCGCGCATATTGATTGCGATGCGTTTTATGCGTCTGTAGAGAAGCGGGATAACCCCGAACTTGCCAACAAGCCGGTTATTATCGGCGGAGGCAGGCGTGGCGTTGTTTCGACGGCATGCTATATTGCGCGTATTCGCGGCGTGCACTCTGCTCAACCGATGTTCAAGGCATTGGAAGCCTGTCCAGATGCAGTGGTGGTGCGGCCCAATATGGAAAAATACGCCGAAGCCGGTCATCAGATTCGCGAAATGATGCGGGAATTGACACCAATGGTGGAGCCGCTTTCCATCGATGAAGCTTTCCTTGATATGGGTGGTACGCAGCGACTGCATGGGGCAAGCCCCGCTGAAATGCTGATCCGCCTTACAAAAAGGATCAACGATGAAATGGGCCTAACCGTCTCTGTTGGCCTATCGTACTGCAAGTTTCTGGCAAAGGTCGCATCCGACCTCAACAAACCGCGAGGCTTTTCAGTAATTGGAAAGGACGAAGCCCTCTCCTTTCTTCGAAAACAACCTGTTTCTATTGTATGGGGTGTGGGAAAGGTCACACAAAAGATGCTGGCGAAAGACGGCATTACAGAGCTTTCAACCGTTCAGGACATGCAAGAGAACGAGCTTGCAAAACGCTATGGTTCGATGGGGTTGCATCTTTCCAGACTGGCACGCGGCGAAGACAGCAGGAACGTTTCTCCATCCAGTGGTGCGAAGTCGATCAGTGCAGAAACAACTTTTAACAATGACATTTCTTCGTCTGATGAACTCCTCCCCGTGTTGCGCAAACTCTCGGAAAAGGTTTCGAGACGTTTGAAAGCAAAACATATTGCCGGTTTGACGATCCAGCTCAAACTTAAGACGGCTGACTTTAAAACCCGCACAAGATCGCGGCAAATTCCAGACCCAACTCAGTTGGAAGATCGCATTTTCCGTACTGGTACAGATTTACTGACACCGGAACTCGATGGCACAAAGTTCCGATTGCTTGGGATCGGCGTTGCGACCCTAGGCCCTGATGAGAATGCAGATCCTTACGATCTGGTAGATCCGGACGCAGCAAAAAGAGCGGATGCAGAGCGGGCTATCGATAATGTGCGCGAGAAGTTCGGCAGTGCAGCGGTCAAATTCGGGATTAATTTTGAATAATCGCTCTTTTTAGAAAAACACTTTAACCACCGCTGCAGTCGCTCCCATTACGGTAGCTGCGGCAATAAACGGATACAAAAGCCCTTCAATCCAAAGCTTTCTTGCTTCGAATTTAGATTTTCTTACGTCTTCGGCTGTTTTCCGTGTCTCCTCGATAAGTTTCGCGACTTCCGCGGTCAATTTATCGAGCTGAGCTTGTTGCATTTGTTTTTCCGTTGCCATGACCCACACCTTGGCTGTTTATAATCTCCTATCCACAATATAAGCTGAACTCTCACGAATGTTAAGGGATAACCATGAGCACTGCTAACGACATTCTGGAATTCTGGGCCTCTATCGGAAAACAGGCATGGTGGACGAAAAATAATGATATCGACCGTCAGATCCTTGAGCAATTTTCGGAACTCCACGCAAAAGCCACGGCTGGAGAACTCGACCAATGGGCAGAAACTGCTGATGGCGCTTTGGCGCTTATCATCATTCTAGATCAGTTCTCGCGAAACATGTTTCGCGGAAGTGCAAGGACATTTGCTCAAGACAGACAAGCATTGGAACACGCAAAAATCGCCGTGAAAAACGGCCTGGACAAACAATCGCGCGAGGACTTGCGTCTGTTCTTTTACCTGCCGTTTGAGCATTCTGAGAGTATTATTGATCAAAACAGAAGTGTTTTACTGATGCACTCAATCGGCAACGAGCCGGACAACATGAAAGCGGTCTTGGAGCATCGCGAGATTATTCAACGGTTTGGACGGTTTCCACATCGAAACGCTGTTTTAGGGCGCCATACAACACCAGCAGAACAAGCTTATTTGGATGGCGGCGGATTTAAGGGCTGATCGTTATTAACAATCATTCTTCTCGAGCATTTCAAGTTCACTCAGCGTTGCCTTCAACTCGTAGTCCGGATAGCGCATGGTAAGATCACGGGTGATGCCGTTTTTATACAATAGAAACGATGCCTCATAAATCGGCAGCGCTTCGGCTGTATTATCCTGCACCGGCTCAAAATAACTCATAGTCACCGGCCAAGCGGGTTTCTTGAGCAGCGACTCTACCCCTTTTTCACCTTCAAACTCAGCATCCATGGTCTTTTGTTTGCCGATTACAGTCGCGCTTTTAAGTACTTTGTCGGCTTCCCCTGCACCATCAAAAACCGTGTGAGAAACAAACGCCTCGCCTCTTTCTGCATTCTGTAAGACCTCAAGCAGATGCGTGCTGGTAAACACCCCCTCACCCAGCGCCAGTGTTTTGGGTTCCGCACCACCGTGAACAACTTTGATGCCGTCCGGCGTTTGAACAGCGGAACCTGAAACATTCTGATCGGCTTGGTCATTCACAAAGCTCTTCGTGGAAAAGGAATATTCTTTGCCGTCAGGACTTTCATAACTTGCACTCTGCTGATCGGTTACAAACGAATCGCGGCCAGTACTAATGCGGGTTACAAAGCGATATTGAATCGAAATCCCATCGCACTCGCTGCCTTGCAGCTCATAGACAATGCGACCATTCATACTCTGGATACCCGATCGGTCCTGCGAATCAACCAGTTTCACCTCATAGATGGCGCGATGGGGTGCGAGCACCTCAAATCCAGCTGCCTGAGCGCTGAAAGTTCCAGCCAATACCAAACTCAATGATGCATATGCCAATTTCACTCTATGCCGCCTTTCGTGAAAGTCCTATTATGAACGCGCACCTTATCCTGTCACCCAATCGAGGCAAGCGCGTGACCATCACTTTTACGACTCCACCTTGTGAAAAGGTTAACTGGCTGAAAGATCGCCCGTTTGCGCATCGTGGTTTGCATGATGCGGAAAAAGGCATCTACGAAAATACTCTGTCCGCCTGCAAAGCAGCCATGGACGGGGGCTACAACATGGAAGTTGATTTGCAGCCGTCAGTAGATGGTGTGCCGATGGTCTTCCATGACTACACGCTGGATCGGCTGACGAAAGAAAACGGTGATGTTAGAGCGCGAACGGCAAAGGAACTTCAATCGATTAAGATTGGCGATTCTAACGACCATATCCCGACCTTACGGGAACTTCTCAATTTGATTCAGGGTAAGGTAGGCATCCTCTTGGAATTGAAAGGAAAACCCGGTCACGATGACGGGTTCGTAGAAGCCGTTGCGGCAGATATAGAACACTATCATGGCGATGTGGCGATCATGTCGTTTCATCATCACATCTTAGAGGATGCACGCGCTCAAACGCCAAACGTATCGCTTGGCCTCACGGCAGAGGGTGACGACAGTTTCTACGATATGCATCGCGCCATCACTGAAAAAACCGATCCTGCATTTGTATCCTATGAAGTCGCGCACTTGGAATGCCGGTTTGTAGAGGAATTTCTCGTTTCCAAGCGCCCCTTGATCAGTTGGACCGTCAGGACGGAAGAAGACAGGGCAATGAGTGCTAAATATGCACATCAACCGACTTTTGAGGGGTATTTGGCTTGAAGTCTTCGCGCCGAAACCCATTCTATTGACCTGTGAGTGACACGTATCAAATCCGCATTATCTCGAGCCTTAAAGACGTCAAGGCTGACGACTGGAATTCGCTACTGAATGGGCGACCGGTCAACCCGTTTACGCGCCATGAATTTTTATATGCCCTTGAGGCGTCAGGGTCTGCAAAAGCAGAAACCGGTTGGATGGGACAGCATCTTTTACTGGAAACAGAGAGTGGCGAGCTCTTAGGTGCCCTTCCCTGTTATTTGAAGAACCATAGCCAGGGCGAATATGTGTTTGATCACGGATGGGCAGATGCGTTTGAACGCGCCGGCGGGAACTATTATCCCAAGCTGCAGTGCTCCATTCCCTTTACACCCGCCGCCGGGCCCCGCTTTCTGGTTCCCGAATGCGACAACCGAGAGCCGCGTCTTACCGCTCTTGCTCAAGGCTTGAGGCAACTCTGCTCAAAACTTCCCGTCTCGTCAGCCCATATTACCTTTATGGAAGAGGATGAGTGGACGTTCGCTGGCGAGCAGAACTATTTACAACGGACTGATCAACAGTTTCATTGGCTCAATGCTGATTATAAAACCTTCGATGATTTTCTCGCAGCACTCTCCTCTCGCAAGCGAAAGAACATCAAGAAAGAGCGCAGAACCGCTTTGCAGGGTGGCGCGATTACAATCGATGTTTTGAAGGGCGATGAAATCTCAGAACGGGTCTGGGATCGCTTTTTTGCGTTCTACATGGATACCGGACATCGCAAATGGGGACGGCCTTACCTGACGCGCGAATTCTTTTCCATGGTGGCTGAAACAATGCCGGAGCGCACGTTGCTCATCATGGCAAAACGCGACGACGAATACATTGCGGGTGCGATCAACTTCATTGGTGATGAATGCCTTTATGGCCGCCATTGGGGTTGCTTGGAAGATCACCCCTGCCTTCACTTTGAGGTCTGTTACTATCAAGCAATTGACTATGCGATTGCCAACGGCCTCAAGCGCGTTGAAGCTGGCGCTCAAGGTGCTCATAAACTGGCTAGAGG
>CALLHT010000121.1 GCA_938009335.1 uncultured Rhizobiaceae group bacterium | reverse complement strand
AGAATATGAACCAACCGGCCCGCCTTAATGTCTTCATCCACATCCCATAAAGACTTGAATGCAATGCCGAGCCCTGCGCGGCACCAATCCGCAACGAGTTCGCCATTATTGACGGTTCGATTGCCGTTCACCGAATAGGTTTTTTCTTTCCCGTCCACCGTGAACTTCCAGTGCCGATCTACAATCGTTCCGAACTTGATGAGAAGGCAGTTATGGTTTGCAAGATCAGAAGGGTGCTTGGGCTCACCATGCTTTTCGAGATACTCGGGCGACGCGCAAATAACACGAACGTTGCCCGCAAATGTACGCGCGTCCAATGAAACATCCATCACCTCGCCTACCCTGAAAGCCAGATCGATGCCATTGCTGACCATATCAACATAGCCATCATCGAGCGTGAGTTGGATGTTTACCTCTTCGTGTTTTTCCATGAAGGAATTCAACAGCGGCGCGACTTTGTTTCGTCCAAAGTCATTGGTCGCGGTTAGGTGGATTGTGCCTGAGATCTTCTCTCTGCCGTGTTTAATGCGCGATTCAACTTCCTCAATATCGGCTAATATCCGGCTGGCACTGTTAACAAGCTCGCGGCCTTCGTCTGTCAAACTGATGGACCGCGTCGTCCGATTTAAAAGGCGGGCGTTGTAATGGCTTTCAAGTGCTGCAAGTCGCTCAGAAACCCGCGCTGGCGACAATCCAAATTCACGACCGGCTGCAGCCAATCCGCCCTTTCGGATGATCAGCAAGAAAAGTCGCAGGTTATCAATGAGCATATCTATAATCCTATTATTCGAATTATCCGAATTATAAGTTACATATTTACATCATTGTTTGGCAAAAATGCTAGTGCTATTCAGGCTGTGAATAGGCTAACTGTTTGCATGCCCCCCACATGCAAATACGGCTGACGTGGCTAATAGGCTGGAGTCCACGTCAGCCATCATCAAATTTCCCTTCCCCATTTTACCCTTCCCCATTGCATCCGCGCTTGCTCCGTCATAAATCTTGAGTTCAAGAATTTGGAGAGAGTTTTATGAGCCTCAAGGTCGGCATTCAGATGGACCATGTGTCCAGCATTCATATTGAGGGCGATTCAACGTTTGCCCTCGGGCTTGAGGCGCAGGCTCGCGGACACACGCTGTTTCACTGGGAGCCGAACCGCCTGCAACTGCGTGATGGCAAGGTGCGTGCAAAGATTGAGGCCATGACGTTGAAAGATGTTGAGGGCGATCATTATACGCTTGGCGACCCGGTGGACACGGACCTCTCTGAACTCGATGTGGTTTTGTTGCGTCAGGACCCGCCATTTGACATGGCCTATATCACCACAACCCATGT
This sequence comes from uncultured Rhizobiaceae group bacterium, assembly GCA_938009335.1. Classification (GTDB taxonomy): domain Bacteria; phylum Pseudomonadota; class Alphaproteobacteria; order Rhizobiales; family Rhizobiaceae; genus JAALLB01. The sequence continues at coordinate 8,375 of CALLHT010000121.1, read as the reverse complement.
GCTTGAGCGCATTCACCCTGAAACACTGGTGGTGAACAGCCCTGCCTCGGTGCGCAATGCGCCGGAGAAAATTCTCGTCACGGAGTTTGCGGACCTGATGCCGGAAACACTCATCACCCGCGATTTTGAGGCCATTGCCGATTTTCGCAAAGAGATGGGCGATATCATCATCAAGCCGCTTTACGGCAATGGTGGTGCGGGTGTGTTTTTACTGCCCGAAGCAGATATGAACTTTACATCTTTGCTGGAAATGTTCGATCAGCAATTCCGGGAACCTCTGATTGCACAACGCTATCTGAAAGAAGTGCGCGGCGGCGATAAGCGGATCATTCTGGTGGACGGCGAACCGGTTGGCGCGATCAACCGTGTGCCGGCTGAAACCGATGCGCGTTCCAACATGCATGTGGGCGGGCGCGCAGAACATACAGAACTAACACCACGTGAAAAAGAAATCTGTGAGCGCATTGGCCCTACCCTGAAAGGGAATGATTTCATCTTTGTCGGTATCGATGTGATCGGTGACTATATGACCGAGATCAACGTCACGTCACCCACGGGCATTCGCGAGGTGAAGAACTTCTCCGGTACAGATATCGCTGCCCTTGTTTGGGACGCGATTGAAAAGCGCAAGTAAGTCATGAATTCGGGCGCCCTTCCTTTCCTGGATTTTCAGGCGCCCGGCTTTTCTACCCGATCCCAAGAAGTCATCAACGCACGCGCTGAAAACTGGTGCGCGAGAACACCGTTTGGCTATGCCGTTCTGCGGCACCGGGAGGTTGGCCTACTACTCCGGGACAAGCGGCTGCGCCAGGGCAGCTACGCATGGCCTGAAACGAATGGGCTTAAGGGGTCGTTTGCTGAATTCTGGAGCCGCAGCATCATCAGCACGGAAGGTGCAACACACAAGCAACTACGCGCGCTCGCTGTGCCTGCTTTAGCCCCGGATTTTATTGAGAGCTTAAAGCCTGCGTTTGATGCAATCTCGCAAGAGTTGGTCAGCAGCTTGCGCCACCGAGAGGTTTGCGAATTCATGGAAGACTTCTCCATTCCCTTTGCGGGTAAGGCGATCTGTACATTGCTTGGGTTGAACACCGATGACTGGCATCAGCTTTCTCACGACGCTTCCGACCTTGGCCTCGGAATGGGGGTTGATTGCAAAGCCCATGAAGAAACGTTCAATGCGGCATGTGACCGATTAATGGTCTTTGCAAGAAAACTGGTGGAACGCGCGCGATCGGGCGAAGATACGACAAGCTATGTGGCTCGTTTGGTCGATCAATTTGAATCGCTGGATTTGGTCGATGAACAAGCACTGCTTGATCTTGTTGTCATTTCGATCTTTGGCGGAGTAGATACCACCCGTTCGCAACTTGGCTTTGCGATTGGGCTTTTCATTCAGCATCCAGAACAATGGCAGATCCTGCGAAATGATCTCACGCTTGTGCCGCAAGCAATCGAGGAAATTATCCGCGCCTGGCCTACCACAACCTGGGCAACGCGCGAAGCGATGGAAGATTTCGAGTTTGGCAACGTAGAATTTCGCAAGGGCGACACGTTGCATATGCTCGTTCATGCTTCAGCAAGAGATCCAGCAATTTGCGATGCGCCTGAGTTTGATATCAACTGCAAACGCAAAATTCATTTCGGGTTTGGTGGCGGCGCGCATCATTGTTTGGGCGCTTTGGTTGCACGCACAGACATGGCTTCCGCGTTAACTGCGCTTGCAAAGGCATGGGTTGGTTTTGACTATAACGGCGAACCCGAATGGCTACCCGATAGCGGGAATACCAGTCCGGTCAAAATACCGCTCAAATATAGACTTGCTTAGGCGCGCGCTTTCTCGCGTGTCGGGTCAATAAACGGCAAGCTGGTTACGGTGCAAGGCAGTCGCTTCATATCACCATCCAAGCATCCGGTTTCGAGTTCTGTGCCAACTTCTGCATTTTCAACCGCAATCCGTGCCATAGCGATAGCATACCCCAATTGAGGAGATGGCGTTGCGCTGGTGATAACACCAACCTGCTCACGGCCCACAAATACGGGCGCACCGTGTAAGGGGTGATCGTTCCCTTTAAATGCAAGACCCACAAGTTCGCGACGCGTTGCTGCTGCATTGCGTTCCAGCGCCTCGCGCCCAAGGAAAGCTTCCTTCTTAAAGTCCACCGCAAAGCCAAGACCCGATTCCATTGCGTCCGAGTCCGGGCCAAATTCAGCACCGGAGATCATCAACCCTGCTTCTACCCGCAGCATGCCAAGCGCTTCGCCCCCCATCGGTACGAGACCGTCTGGTTGTCCTGCGTCCATCAGTGTATCCCAAATCGTTTCCGCATGCTGTGCATCGCAGAAAATTTCGTACCCCAACTCGCCGGTAAATCCGGTTCTCGTGAGCATGAACGGAACCCCGTCCGCATCATGCAAACGAGCCTGCGTAAAGCCGAACCATTTGATGTTTTCAAGCGCCGGGCGGGAAGATTTAGTGTAGATCACCTTCTGCAAAATATCGCGCGACTTAGGCCCCTGTAGCGCGAGGTTCGCCATGCGCCCTGTCAATGATTTGACCCATACACGAAGGCCCAGTTTTACAGCCTGCTCACGCAAATGAAGCGCCGAGTTTTCTGACCCACAACACCACCTGAAAACCTGTGGTTCGAGACGGAACAAGGTGCCATCATCCAGCACAGCACCACGTTCATCGCACATCAACCCATAAATGCCACGATGAATTGCAAGCTTCGCAACGTTGCGCGTCATGCAGTGCTGGAGAAGAGTTTCCGCATCAGGTCCCATAATGTCAAATTTGCGGAGGCTGGACATGTCCTGAAGCGTTGCTGCTTCCTTACATGCCCAATACTCTTTGATGGCGCCAGTGGCGTCAAAGGTCGCAGGTAACCACACATCCTGCGCCACGTGAAAGTTTCCGGTCAGTTTAGAAGTTCTTGAATGAAATGGAGAATGGTGTGTCATGCGGCCTGCATCATCAGGTTGATTGCGAAACGAAATTGCGTGTTGAATAGACGTATCCGGTTCATAAACACGGACATGTACATCCGTTGGGTTCCAGCCATTGATCGGATCCACATCATCCGGACAGGCTGTCGAAACACAAACAAGGTCATCGAGCGCCTCCATGACCACATAGTCACCCGCGCGAGACCAGGCTTCATCCGACCCAAGCTGGTTGCTGTGCGTATCAATCCAAGAATTGAAGAACAGGTTTATCGCAGGCCATGCCTTGCGGCGTGTGATGCCAAACGGTTCAAACTGATCTGAGATATTATCGGAGCAGTTTATATGGCCCGGGAAGCCGCGCTCTTCGTATCCGTATCCGGTACATGCAAGAGCGAATGTGTCATGACGACCCACGGTATCTTGGCGCACTGCGAGAAGCGGGCGGATGTCTTGGTCGTAAAATTTGTCGTGCAAACCAGGCAGCGGATAAGCGCCACGCGCCAAGGTTCGAGAAACAGTTGAATCGATGTATCGCTCGATGCCTTGGTCAAGGGCTGATGCTCGCATTGCCATAAAGTCAGAACATTGCTGGCCTTCCACATCCAGAATTTGGATAAACTCGCCCTTTTTGACCTCATAAGCAAAGGCTGTTGCGCGGTTGATGCGCCATTCTTCGCGCACTTTCCCAAGTGGGTCCGGCAAGGAGAAATCCTCAGATGGGTTGCTTGCCGGTTGATGATCGAGACGAAACGCACCACCACCGCCAAGCTTGAGATAGTCTTTTGGCAATGCGACGGCTGCTACTAAAAGCGCGTCTTTCGAAATTTTTACCGTGTAGATTTCACCGGAATCAGATTCCGCATCGAACACCGAATATCCAAAAATATCGCCAGCACTGCCACTACGTGTGTTGATCATCGCGTCAATCTGGCTTGTGTCGAGCCCATCAAGCGCAAGATTGTTTTTTTCGACGCCTTCAATACCCAACGCACCTCCGCTCGGGTTTCGCTCGCCTCCTGCAAAAGAGGACAGAAAAATCGAAGCGCCGCCATCCAAATTATGGATTGTTACAAGGTCGCCTGATTTTACAGAAAAAATTTCGATGCCACCGGCCTGAACTTCAAACCGGCGAACGTTGCTATCTTTGACGCCGCGATAAATTACCGGCGCACTCTGCACGTGTGTGCTTGTTTGCAGCACAACCAACTCCTCTTTTCTGAATCGTGTGTAAGATCAGAAAATGTAACCGGTTACACCTTTAGCTTTGGGAGGAATTCTGTCAAGATAAAACATGAACTTAATGCGGTATTGGGAATTTAGTTGAAAAAAGAGACAGGCAATATCAGAGCAGTGGCGAATGCAACGGGTGTATCGGTTGCGACCGTCTCCCGTGTGATGAATGGCTCAGAGAAAGTTTCTGCTAAAACACGTGAAAAAGTACTCACCGTAGCGCGAAAACTAAGCTACATCCCCAACCCTGCAGCCCGCGCTCTTTCAACGAACCGCTCTTACACAATCGCTGCGATTGTGCCAACCTTTGAACACTCGATTTTCGCGCGGTTCTTAACAACTCTAGAGGAAACTCTTAAAGCGCGGAACTATTCAATCGTGGTAGCGGTCAGCCAGTGGGATCAGGACGAGGAATTACGCCTTACCGAAAGCCTGCTGGGGCTGGGTGCTGAAGGGTTTATTTTTTCAGGCATCGAACGGCATCCTGATCTACTGCCAACCTTGAGCCGGCGAAATGTACCTTGCGTGTTTACCAGTTGCTGGGCACCCGAACTGGAAATACCCACCATTGGATATGACAATACGGCTTTGAGTTCTGATGCGGTCCACTACCTTTGCAACGAGGGTCACAAAAACATTGCTGTTATCCATGGGCCATCAGAGAAAAATGATCGAACACAAGCCCGGATAGACGGCGCGCTCACGATGCAAAACAGTGAGTGCGCTATCCGGTTTCTCGAAACCGAACTTTCCGCAAATGGAGGCGCTCAGGCCATTTGTAGACTGGCAGACTCTGAAGCGCCCCTCCCCACGGCAATCCTTGCCTTCTCGGATGTCCTTGCGCTGGGTGCGATGTTTGAGCTAGGGCGGCGAGGCATCAGAATTCCAGAAGATATCTCACTCATGGGATTTGATAATTTCGAATGGTCTGCCACGGCAAATCCGGCACTGACAACCATCAATTTGCCAACCCGCAGGATGGCGCGTGCCTCTGGTGAGGCAATGATGGATTTCCTGGAGAATGGCACTGCTATCGAACCCGTTAAAATGCAGGGCGAAATCCTCAAGCGCGAAACCGTCGGACCGCCAAAGCGTCCCTAAACTCTAAGATAATCAGCAACAAAAAAGGGAGGCCGGAGCCTCCCTTCGATCTAACAAAAGATCCTGATCAGGCGATTAGCCGTTGATCCATGAGTTTACGAGGTCTTTGTTTTCCTCAACCCACTTTTCAGCAACGTCCTGAGGGTCTTTCTCGTCACGGCCGATTTCTAGGATCCAACCGTTCACCACTGCTGGGTCAAGCTTCATGTTTTTTAGAAGCTTTGCTGCAGCCGGGTTACGAGTCTCAAGTGATTTTGAGAATGAGATAAAGACTTCAGCGTCCGGTGTTTTACAACCCGCTTTTGAAACTTCAAGCCAATCTTCACCATCAAGCTGAAGATCCATGCAGCCTTCTGTGTGCGCAGGCTCGTTCAACGGTGTGATGTCATAAGCAGCGTGAATCCACTCTGGCGTCCAGTAGTAGAACAGGATTGGCTTCTGGTTACCGTATGATGATTTCAGCTGAGCTTTAAATGTAGCGTCTGAAATGATTTCCGGCTCCCAAAGCTCTGAAAGGCCGTAGTCTTTCATTTTCACTTGCCAGATTTTTGTAGACTTCCAAGAAGCATCACCCGCCCAGTATTCACCTTTGCCGTTGCCGTCTTTATCAAACATTGCAGCGATTTCAGGGTTTTTCAGGTCGTCGAAAGACTTGATCTTGTCTGACATGTATGAAGGCACATACATTTGCTGTGTACCAAGATAAGGCTGGTTGTGATCAACAGTCTTTGCTTCAACGATGAACTTGTCCCATGGGCCTTGCTGGTTAGGCATCCACATGTCAGTCCAAACGTCAGCTGAACCGTCACCTTTGTCCATGCCTGCAGAAATAATCGCCTGGTCGGAAAGACCTTCAACGATTTCTGCTTCCGAACCCATTGGGCCAGTGATGATTGCCTTGATAACGTGGCCAATTGCTTTCGCGCCTGTCCAGTTAAGGTCTGAGATTGCAACTTTAGCATCTGCTGCAAGCGCGATGCTTGAAGCTGACATTGTTAGAGCTGCGGTTAACGCAAGTGTTTTTGCGAGTTTCATGAGCGTATTCCTCCCGTAGGTTTTTCTATGCTCGGTTGGTTGGGTGGCCGCAGTATAAACCAAGGCCACCTTGGATTTCTAGTCCATTGGTTTATTTGCTTTTTGCACCACTCGGTCGATCATCATCGCGAGAAGTGCGATACCGATACCGGCGAGAACACCAGCACCTGTTCGTGTGTTTGCAAGTGCTTCGGTCACGATGAAGCCCATGCCGCCCGCACCAATCAACGCAGCAACAACAACCATGGAAAGGCTCATCATAACCACCTGGTTCACACCCGCCATGATGGACGGCAATGCAAGTGGCAATTCAACCTTGTACAATAGCTGACGCGGGTTTGCTCCGAAGGCCAAAGCTGCTTCTTTCGTGCTTTCCGGCACATGCTTGATGCCGAGTGCAGTCAAGCGCACCATGGGAGGCATCGCGAAGATCACCGTCGCCAAAATGCCGGGCGGTTTGCCGATCGAGAAGAAGGCGACCGCCGGAAGCAGATACACGAAGGATGGAATGGTCTGCATGATATCCAATATCGGGGTCACAATGGCTTGTGCCCGTTTTGACTTGCCGACCCATATCCCCAAGGGCATCCCGAAGACCACACAAATGATCGATGCAGCAACCACCAGAGACATGGTATCCATCGCCGTTTGCCAGAAGCCGAACAGGGCGAGATAGGCAAGCGATGCAGCAACAAAGATGGTTATTCGCGGCCCCGCTAATGTGTAGGCAATTGCAAGAATTGCGCCCATGGTAATGACCCATGGTGTTCCCACAAAGACAGCCGTGATCGCACTCAACATGGACCGCAGGAACGCGGTGATCCCGTCGAAGAAGAAGCCGTAGAAAGCCGTCATATAGCCAATGCCGTCGTCAATTGCCTGAGCAGCATATTTGTTCAAGCTAATTGGCGGCAGATCGGTTCTGGCAGGCTTTACTTGCACAAAACGGTTGCCGTTCTCATCGCGAGGATAGGTGACTTCGTCCGGGCGATCCAGCCAGAACAGTGTCGGGAATTCGCCAATAACCGCACAGTCAAAACGATCCTTGAATGGTACGGTCTCGCCGCTTTCGATAGCTCTATCCTGTTTGATACAGGTGCGCGCTTCAGGGGCGAATTGACTTGTGCGATACAGCATCAAGGGCGCGATCAAAGCGACCACAATTGCCGCGATGACCAAGCGTTGGGCATTCACTCCGGATGCGACCGTATTATCAATGCGCCATTTATTGTATTGATTGTAATACATCCGGTCCGCCAACCACGCGAACAAAAGCCTTCCTAAAATAAAGACAATGATTGCTGCGATCAGTGCGCTTGATGCCCATTCTGTATATCGAACAACAAGGAAATCCTTATCTGCAAACGTAATAACAGCCTTCGAGTATTTAAAATACAGCATCAGGTTCACAGCAGCGATTAGGTCAATCAGGAACCCAATCCAGAACATTAGCTTGTTGCCGCGCAAAGCCGCCCATATAAATCCGCCAACTCCTGCCATCCAGTTAAAGTGGCCGGAGCCAAGAACCGATTTCTGAATTTTCAGAAACGTGTCTGAATAGTAGTTACCGTTTTGCTCGGTAAAATCGTGAAATGGAGTTTGAGTATCTGTGCTCATTGTTATGCCTCCCCTCTGACGCCATGTAGCAGAATGTCTTTGGTCACAACACCAACCGGCTTACCATCATCCATAATGACAACGGGTTTGTCCTGATCAACCGCGAGGCTGACCAACGCATCCAGATCATCTTCCGGTCCTGCCTGAGGACAGTTTTTAATGGCAGGAAGTTTCTTGTGTTCTTTCTCGTATTTAGCAACCGGGATCATAACCGTGTGCGCAAAGATCAATTTCAGTTTTGAAATGCCGGCAACGAATTTTTCCACATACTCATCTGCAGGTTTGGTGACGATATCTTCTGGTGTACCGATCTGGACGATTTCACCGTCTTTCATGATTGCGATACGCGACCCCATGCGAATGGCCTCATCCAGATCGTGCGTGATGAAGAGTGTTGTCTTCTTCATATCGCGAGAGAGAGCAAGAAACTCATCCTGCAGACC